>JAIOPY010000031.1 GCA_021413625.1 Candidatus Nomurabacteria bacterium
AGTTCGGATTCAAGATATTGGGGTCCCCTGCCTAAAGAAAATATAATTGGCAGAGCGTTGCTTCGTTTATGGCCAATAAAAAATATAGATTTATTCCCTGGTAAATATATAAAAGAATAAAATTAACAATTAAAAAATAAAATATGCCTAAAACAAAAAAGACAGCACAAAAAAATACAAAAAATAAAAACGCAGAACTTGCTTCTCCAAAAGGAATGCGAGACATAATGAATGAACAGTATTACGCTTTTCAAGGTTTTTTTGAAAAAGCTCAGGAAGTAGCTTTATATTATGGCTTTAAACCAATTGAAACACCCATCTTAGAACATGAGGAAATTTTTACTTCAAGTATAGGTGAAGGCACCGATATTGTAGATAAAGAAATGTATAACTTAAAAACAAAGGGTGGCGACCACCTAGCTCTTAGGCCTGAACACACTGCTCCTCTTATGCGTTCCTACATTGAACATGGTATGCAGTCCATGCCCCAGCCAGTAATGTTTTATCAATATGGTCCAGTATTTAGACATGATAAACCTCAACGTGGTCGCTACCGTCAGTTTTGGCAATTTGATTTGGATTCTCTAGGAAATGATAAAAGCATCATGGACGCTTTGGTTATAAAAGTTGGCATGAGTGTTTTAGAAGAAGCTGGCGCGCAAAATTTATCTATTGATATAAACTCCATCGGTGACAAAGAATGCCGTAATGGATACATAAAAGAACTTACAAGCTACTATCGTAAACATATTAGTAGTTTGCCAGCTATAGACCGTGAACGTTTAAAAACTAACCCACTTCGGATTCTAGATTCCAAAGAAGAAAAAACTAAAGAAATAAACGAACAAGCGCCAGACTCAATTTCTTTTCTGTGCCCTTCCTGTAAAAAACATTTTAAAGAAGTATTAGAATACTTAGAAGAAATGGGTATAAATTATAATTTAAATAAAAACTTAGTTCGTGGACTTTCCTACTACACTCGCACTGTTTTTGAAGTCTATGCGGAAAGCGGCGAGGAAGGAGACCTGCCAATGCAAATAGCTTCCGGTGGACGCTACGATTACTTAGCTCGCCAAATCGGTGGCAAAAAAGATGTGCCCGCTGTCGGATTTTCAATGGGCGTGGACAGAATAGTTGAAGCAAAATGGTATAAAAAACTCTCCCCTCGCATACTCAAGAAACCAAAAATTTATTTTATTCAACTTGGTTCTGAAGCTAAACTAAAAAGTTTGAATGTTATTGAAATACTACGTAAAGCTCATATTCCAATAGCTCAATCACTTTCTCGTGATAGCCTAGGTTCCCAACTCGCAATAGCAGAAAAGTTAGCTATTCCTTACGCTATAATTTTCGGAGTAAAAGAAGCTTTAGACAACTCTGTAATCGTTAGAGACATGGGTAGTCGTTCTCAAGACACAGTAAAATTAAACAAGCTTTTGGAATATTTAAAAGAACTTAAATAACCTGTATTAAACTAAAGCTTTCGTAAAGCAAATAAATATGAAGAAAATTTTACAGAAAGAAGAAAAGGTCTTGCGTGAAACTGCAAAGGAAATACGTGTAAGTGACATAAAGACTCCAAGAATAAAGAAAATTTTAAAAGAGATGTCTAGCTCTTTAAAAAGCCAAGATGATGGTGTGGCTATCGCAGCTCCCCAGATAGGATATTCTTTAAGAATATTCGTGGTATCTGGTAGAATCTTTGCCAAAGACTTTTAATCCTAAAATATCAAAATTATCTCGTGATAAAGAATGGATGCCAGAAGGATGCCTATCAGTACGCCCGCTCTACGGCAAAACTTGGCGAAGTAAAAAAGCTACAGTGGTTGCTTATGACGAAGATGGTAAAAAGTTCCAAAGAGGTGCTTCTGGGCTCCTAGCCCAAATTTTTCAACATGAAACTGACCACTTAAATGGCATATTGTTTATTGACCATGCTAAGGACGTAAAAGAAGAAAAACTTTCATAAAAATGCAAAAAGAATTCAAATTCGTTTTTTTTGGAGGAGAACCATTATCCATCCCTACTCTACAAAAATTGTATGAAAGTGGTCTCGTTCCTGACCTAATTATCAGCAACCCAGACAAGCCTCAAGGCAGAAACTTGGAAATTACTCCTCCACCCACAGCATTATGGGCAAAAGAACACAATATACCCCTTCT
>JAIOPY010000040.1 GCA_021413625.1 Candidatus Nomurabacteria bacterium
AATTACTTTTTCACACTGTCCTGAACTATAGTTCTTTTTGTATCCTGAATTACAATTCCAGCTGTCACCAAAATAGCTTAGAGAAGCATTTGCTGGGACAATTAGTTTTTTTGTTTGTGTAGTAAAGATTGACGAGTCATAAGTTGATGAGATACTACCAGAAGAGCCAGACTCGTACAAAGATTTTCCTTCATAATAATCTGGGTCAGTTATATAAGTTGGTGTATCCCAAGTAGCTCCTCTTGTTCCATAGGTTTTATTATAAAGACCCTGGCTTGGTTTATAACTGTAATTGTCATATTTTAATCCATTAGGATTACTTCTAACGTGCGGTGCAACATAAGTTCCATCCTTTCGTGTATATCCTTTAACCTTCACATAAGCTTCTGCATTACTAGCACTTATAAAAATCACTAGTAAAACTAATACAAAAGTAAGTAGCCTATTCATATATTAATATTACACTAGATTTCAGATTATTCAAGTTTGCCCATCTTAAACAATGGTTCCAGCCCCCTAAAACCCATTATCACTCTTTTTCTTTTGTTTATATTCCCTCTTTATACTCCTATAAAGCGAAATTAAGTCATCAGCAATATTTGCGCTACGAAATCTTTCTGCTGTTTGCTTTGCAGCACTTGCCATCAAAAGACGTTTGTCTTCATTTTCTAAAAGTTCTCTCGCGCGCTCCTGTGCTTCTTTTTGACTTGAAACAATAAAACCATTTTCCCCATCTTTTATTATTTCAGACGCCACACCAACATCAAAAGATATAGGCACCAAACCTTGAGACATGCCTTCCACTAAACTTAAAGAGAACCCCTCGTATCTAGAAGAAACAAACAGAATACTTCCAAAAAGGGGCGCCAGAGCGCTAGGGATAAGGTCCTTGCGAAGATTTACATACATAAAATGTTTAGGGAAGGCCACTCGTAGCCATTCTTTAAGTTTACGATTAGTGGTCATGCAAATGGTAGTTTTAGGCACATTAGGAAAAGCGCGATAAAAATTAACTAATCTAGAAAACCCTTTTAGCTTAAGTGTAAACACGTCATTCCCCAGCCTGCCCAGAAATACCAAATGCGGTGGCTGAATTACAACTTCCCTCTTTGCTTCAAACCAATAATCTTCTATGGCATTATGAACCACACGTATTTTTCTCATTGGCACACCCATGTCCCTTAATTCCTTAAGCACTTTTTTGGAAGTAGCGATGCAAGTATTTGCTCGCAATGCTATCAACTTTTCAATGTCTGCAATATCTTCCAGGGGGCGAAAAGTTTTTAAATCAAATTCTGGAATAATGTGTAGCTTTTCCAGTTCTTTGTAAATTTGTAATTCTGTTTTTGGTAATTTTTTAGTGAAAGGTGTAGCATCCAAAAAACCACGAGAAGTAGAACCAAAATGACAAACGACAGGCACATCAAACGCCAGAAATGGCAGTGGAGTATAAGTAGTGCCTTGGATAATATCAAACTTAAGTATCTCCTTCTTGTGCTCAAGCATGGAATAAAAGAAAAGGATATTCGCAATCCCTTTTAAATGTATGGGTGTGTCAGAGAGTTGATGTTTGGGGTAGAAATGGCGCACCTGCACCCCAGACTTTGCTAAAACCTGCGCCATAAGACGATTGATTTGGGCTGAACCTGTATGCATATCCGCATGAATACGTTTTTCATTGTGAATAAACGCAATTTTAATTCCTGTGGACTTTTTGGATGTTGGTATTGGCTCAACTTTTTCTGAAGAAAAAAATCTTAGAAGTGAACGTGTAGCATTAAATGCGCGTCTTTGTAAGCCATGTTCCTTTTTTCGCATTACATTTTTGATGATAACATTTATTTTAAATAAACAAAACCAATCCGCTCTAAATACATTAGGGGTAATTTTGGTTGAAAATATTTTTTTTATTGCTATAATCTCCTGACATGAATAATTTAAAAGTAATCATCCTTGCTGCGGGAAAAGGTGTCAGAATGGAGAGCGATTTACCTAAAGTTCTAATGAAAGTAAAGGGTAAATCCATGATAAATCATCTTACAGAATCAGTTAAAGCTTCAGGGGTGGATAAAAAACCTGTGATTGTGGTAGGTTATAAAAAAGAACTAGTAATGACCGAACTTGGAGGCAGTTATGAGTATGTCACCCAAGAAGAACAACTTGGCACTGGGCATGCAGTCTTATGCACCAAAAAAACTTTAGAAAATAAAGCAGAAAATATAATGGTGCTATATGGTGACAGCCCCTACCTTCACGCTACAACGATTAAAAAACTTGCAGACGAACACCTAGAGTCAAAAAATAAAATAACGATGCTGACAGTTGAAGTCCCTGATTTTGAAGAATGGCGGAGTTTTTTTTATAAAAGCTTTTCTCGTATTGTTCGTGACAATAGTGGAAAAATATTAAAATCGGTAGAATTTAAAGATGCAACCGATGAAGAAAAAAATATCAAAGAAGTAAACCCGTGTTATTTTTGTTTTAATGCTAGTTGGTTGTGGGAGAAATTAAATAAGTTGGAAAATCATAATATGCAGAAAGAATACTATTTAACAGACTTGATAAAAATGGCAATAGAAGAGGGAGAGACAATAGAATCAATAAAAATAGACCCGAGCGAAGCCCTAGCTGCAAACTCTAAAGCAGAACTAGAGATATTGGAAAAGTTTGTTGTATAATGTAACTAATCCAATGAAAAACTATTTTGAAAATGCAATGGAGCAACTAGACAAAGTTGTTAAGCTTGAAAACTTCAGTAGTGAATTCATCACTCGCCTACGGCAACCAGAAAAAGATATAAGAATTTCTATCCCCGTAAAAATGGACGATGGCTCTTTAAAAGTTTTTGAAGGTTACAGAGTTGAATACAACAACGCCCTTGGACCTTATAAAGGTGGCATACGCTACCACCCAGATACTGAAATAAATGAAGTTAAAGCACTCGCCTTTTTCATGATGTTGAAATGTGCTGTTGCAGGCATACCCATGGGTGGAGGCAAAGGTGGTATAACCGTAAACCCTAAAGATTTATCCGAAGGAGAATTAGAACGTCTTTCTCGGGGATGGGTGAAAAGTCTTGCAGATGTACTGGGTCCATATAAAGATGTGCCAGCGCCTGATGTAAACACTACTCCGCAAATAATGGACTGGATGGTAGATGAATATGAAAAAATAAAAGGAGAAAAAACCAAGGCAACATTTACTGGTAAATCCTTAAACAAAGGCGGCTCCGAAGGACGAGGTCAAGCCACAGGTTTGGGAGGGTTTTATGTTTTTGATTCTCTACGCACCCAAATTGGCTTACCAGAAAAATGTAATGTGGTAGTGCAAGGTTTTGGAAACGTGGGAAATAATGCAGCAAAAATTTTCACCGAACACGGACACAAAGTAATAGCAATTTCGGATTCCAAAGGAGGAGTTTATAATCCTGAAG
>JAIOPY010000034.1 GCA_021413625.1 Candidatus Nomurabacteria bacterium
ATAAATTTCCTTTTTTTAATTTAAAATTTTTATTTACTTATATTTATTATACACACAGTTGCATTAATGTCAAATCTGTAATCTAATTTATTTTTTAGTTCTTTCTTTTTTTACTCTATCTAGCTCAGTTAAGTATCTTTTTCTTAGACTAACACTCTGTGGAGTTATTTCTAAATACTCATCATCACTCATAACTTCTAAACCACGCTCAATACTTAGGATAAAAGGTGGATTTAAATATATAGCCTCATCAGTACCAGAAGCACGCATGTTTGTAAGTTGCTTACCTTTGGTAGGATTCACTGCCATATCTTCACCTTTCAAAACATTTCCAATAACCATACCCTCGTAAACCTCAGTTCCATGTTCAACATATAGTATACCACGTTCTTGCAAATTTGCAAGAGAGAAGGCTACGGCCTTACCTGCAGCCATTGAAGTCATAGAACCATATTCCCTTTTCTTTATTTCACCTGCGTATTCACCGAAACCAGTAACCCGAGAAGACATGATACCTTCACCTTTGGTATCAATAATAAATTCACCTCGGTAACCAAGAAGTCCGCGTGTTGGAATATTAAATACAACTCTAGCAATGCCTTCCTTTTCAACCATATTAACCATAATTCCACGACGCTTGCCGATTTTTTCAATCACAGAGCCAGAAAATTCCATCGGCACATCAATAACCAATTCTTCATATGGTTCAGTTTTCACTCCATTCTCTTCCTTGATAATTACTTCGGGTTGAGATACTTGCATTTCAAAACCTTCACGACGCATGTTTTCAAGTAGTATCGCTACATGCAACTCACCCCGTCCGTAAACTTTAAAGAAAGACGGCCCAGATTGGTCACCTTGGTCTGGAGAAAAATCTACACGGAGTCCTACGTTAATCTCAAGTTCTTTTTCTAATCTTTCTTTTATCTGCCTTGAAGTAACAAATTTTCCTTCCTTGCCGGCAAATGGAGAGTCGTTAACTAAGAAATTAAGAGAGAGTGTTGGTTCATCAATAGCAATAGCTGGTAATTCTTGTACGCTTTCAAAAGCACAATGTCTCCGGACTCTGCGTCTGCTACTTCCTTCCTATTAATACCTTCAAAAGTGAAAAGTTTAGTTATTTTCCCAGCTCGCTCTCCGTGCACACCTTTTACAAAAACTTGGCTACCAGATTTAATTTTCCCAGAGTAAATTCTAGCCACTGCCATTCTACCTAAAAAGTTATCGTAACCAAGGTTAAAAACTTGAGCTGACATTTTGTCGCTGGCGGACCCTCCAGAGGCGGGCAGGACTTTTTCTAACAATAAATCTAAAAGCGGAGAAAGGTCGGTAGAGTTATCGCCTAATTTTCTAAAAGCTTTACCCTCACGCCCGATTGCATAAATAGTTTCAAAATTTGCTTGCTCGTCATTTGCTCCAAGTTCAAAAAATAGTTCCAAAACTTCTTCATGCACGCGGTGTGCATCTGCAGCAGGTTTATCTATTTTATTTATTACCACAATCGGTTTTAATCCTAATTCCAGAGATTTCTTTAAAACGAATCTGGTTTGTGGCATTGGGCCCTCTACTGCATCCACAAGCAAAAGCACAGAGTCAATTGCGCGTAAAACACGTTCTACTTCCCCACCGAAATCCGCGTGACCTGGAGTGTCAACAATGTTTATTTTTGTATCTTTATAGTAGATAGATGTATTTTTAGAGTAAATAGTAATACCACGCTCCTTTTCTAGAGCGTTGGAATCCATAGAAACTCCTTCATCTTGAAGTGCGCCATTTTGCTTCATTAGAGCATCCGTAAGAGTGGTCTTACCGTGGTCCACGTGAGCTATGATTGCTATATTTCTAATTTGCATAATTTATGATTTAAAATTTTATTAGTGAAACAAAAAAAGCCGCTGGGCTTTCATTTATAATAACATACAAAAAAAATTTAGGCAACAAAAAAAATTAGTGATACTTCTCAGCAATAATTCGTTTTAAAAAAATTGAGCCCGCTTCGCAACATAGTCGCAAAGCGGGCCCAGTGACGTGGCGAAGCTCACTTCGTGTGCTTTCGCCGTTCTGACATTTCACGATCTACGGTGCCGTGCAGGACCCGCTTCACATCATCAAGAGCTTCAATGATGTGGAGCGCGTGGGTCCCAAATCGGTCCACACGGGTTTCTTTGTTGGCCGGAGAATACTCTCGGGTCAACAATTCCCGGGTGCCGTGGTTTCCGTAAATCGCGGGATGAGGAATCTCCACAAGTTTCGGTCGTGGCGTCGCCAGATACCAAAACTTCACGAGATGTTCAAGGTGGACACCGTATCGTTCCTGCCGTCCATGCTTGAGCGCGAACTCAAAGCAGTGGCGACGCATCACCCAGAATCCGCAGAGCGGGTCGGTGACGTTCCAACCCGTCGCGACACGCATCTGTGCGGTCACGGCGATGTTGAGCAGGTCACGGTCTAGTGGCACCTCAATTCGTTCGGAGTCCGGATGATACCGTGAGGCAATGGCGATGTCGGCGCCATTCTCAACTTGTTCAATCATCCGAAGCAGAAAGTTCTGGTCGTGTTGCCCGTCGGCGTCCATGGTTGCGACCACATCGTAACCACCATCGACGGCCTTCTGGTACCCGCGCCGTAGGCTCATGCCGATGCCCAGGTTTTCCGAGTTCCGCAGAGCCAGGCATCCGTGCTTCTTCGCGACACGGTATGTCTGGTCTGAGGAGCCGTCGTCAATCACAAGGATGCGAGAACGCTTGGAAAGGCGTTTCTTCACCACCTGCGACAGCTTTGGTAAGAACCGATCGAGCGACGCGGCATCGTTACAAGCCGCGATTACTACCAATACTTTCACTTCTTGTCCCCCTTCCTTAAAGAGCTAGTTGTCTTACTGGCGTAGCACCTGCTCCGCCATCTTCAAAATTTCTCCCTCTTTTTCATGTAGAGAGAAATTCTCAAGATGATTGAGCACTATTTCGTATTCATAAAAATTTACCTCATCATGTTCATTGTCATGTTTGTCAAAAGATATATATTCCCCCACAGGCTGTGCTAAGAAATAATGTGTTTCTTTTTCTATTGTTTCCCCATTTCTTTCAAAAGTAGAGTCCAACTTACCGATATATTTTCCAAGCTCAACTTGGACACCTGTTTCTTCTTTTATTTCTCGCAATGCTGTTTCTTCTAAGGATTCACCTTCTATCTGAGAACCTTTTGGTAAATGCCAACTATCACTTTTTTTTCGGTGCATAATAAGAACTTTTATTGTTTTATTTTCAAGGATATATACTACTGCGCCGCTTGATATATGTTTTGACATTTTTTGTATTTTTAATAATCAAATATTTATAATTCCACTTCATTTAAAATGCTAGCAAACTCACGTATTTTTGTCAATTTAAAATTGACAATACTTGTATTAATAAGTTAATAACTAAAACTTGTCAATTTTATGTTGACAATGCTATGATATAGGCATGGCTAACTTACAAAATACGTTGGAAAAACTAGGTCTTTTTGATAAAGAAATCAAAATATATTTGACGCTACTATCAATGGGCCCAACATCTATAAGGAAAATCGCAGAAAAAGCTGCTATTAATAGAGGCACTACCTACGAACTACTAAAAAAATTACAACAAACAGGGTTGGTGTCTTATTTTCACCAAGGTAAAAGACAACACTTCGTAACTGAAAACCCTAGCGTTATTGCAAACATCCTTGCAAGAAAAAAAACAGAAATAGGAGAAGCCGAAAGTGATTTAGGAAAAATTATTTCTGAGCTTTCTTCTATTTCAAAAGTGCCAGATAATCGTCCAGTAATAAAATTTTACGAAAATTATTCTGGAATAAGAACTATTCTTGAAGATGTCTTAAGTGCCACAGAAAACCTACCTAAAAAAGAATACGCTGTGTATTCTTCTTCTACAATTCGTTCATATCTTTATCATAAAGATGCCTTTCCTGATTTCACAGACAAAAGAATTAAGAGGAAAGTTCATGTTAGAACAATAGCCATAGGTTCGGGTGGAAATGTTAAAGGTGAAGATGAAAGAAAGTGGCTCACAAAAAAAGAAGGCGCACCTACTTATACTATTCTCTATGCTGGAAAAGTTGCAATGATATCGGTTGGATTAAGAAATATCCCCCATGGACTCATTATTGAGGATGAAGCTATTTACGAAGCTCAACTTCTCATTTTTAACTCTCTTTGGAAAACTCTTTAAAATGGTGCGCCGGGCAGGATTCGAACCTGCGTAGCCCGAAGGCGACAGATTTACAGTCTGTTGTAATTGACCACTCTACCACCGACGCGCAAAAGGAAACAAGTATAAAATAGCATAAAAAATAAACTTTTGCATCTCTGTTTACTAGAAAATAAATTTCTACACTGTAGAATGAGGACGGATACGAACTCCGCTTTTTATTTTGCCTTTTTGGTTTTCTATCACAAGTTCTTTATTCTTAACAGATACAATAACTGTATCCCCTTTCTTCAAACCATTAGAGATAATGTAGGAAGACACGGGATTCAAAATTTTATTTTGAATCAAACGGTTAAGTGGTCTTGCTCCATAATGTGGGTCATAACCTTCTTTAGCTAGGTATGATAAAGCATCTTCAGAAATTTTTAATTCAATACCCTTTGTGGCTAATCGGTCTTTCACAACTTTCATGCGGATATTTACTATTTCTTTTATGGCTTCTTCAGACAGAACATCAAATACTATAATCTCATCTAAGCGATTCAAAAATTCTGGACGGAAACTGTCTTTCAAAGCTTCCATAACCTTTTCTTTGACCTGATTGTAATCCTGCTTTTTGGAGTTATTAGAAAATCCGATAGATTCCATTTTCTCTATAAATTGGCTACCTATATTGGAAGTCAAAATAATTATTGTATTTTTAAAGTTTACGATTCTACCCTTACCATCGGTCAATCTACCTTCATCAATAACCTGCAGAAGCATATTGAAAACCTCTGGATGGGCTTTTTCAATCTCGTCAAAAAGAATCACAGCATAAGGGCGGTGTCGCACTGCTTCTGTGAGTTGGCCAGATTCATCGTAACCAACATAGCCTGGTGGGGAGCCAATAAGTTTAGAAACAGAATGACGTTCCATATACTCAGACATATCTACGCGAATAATCGCGCGGTCATCGTTAAACATAAATTGTCCGAGAGCTTTAGTAAGCTCGGTCTTACCTACTCCTGTTGGACCTAGAAAAATAAAAGAGCCGATTGGTCTGTTTGGGTCACTGATACCAGCGCGAGAACGACGAATCACATTTGCCACACGTTCTATTGCTTCATCTTGCCCGATTACTCTCTTCTTAAGCTCTTCTTCCATCTTTTCTAATTTTGCTCTCTCTTCTTCCAGCATTTTTGTAAGCGGAATACCAGTCCAACGCGCCACAACTTCTGCAATATCTTCTGCAGTAATTTCTTCTTTTAAGATACGACGAGATTTTTGCAATTTCTTTAATCGGGCAAGCTTTATATCAAGCTCTTTTTTGAGAGTTGGAATTTTACCATAACGTATCTCCGCGGCTTTGGTTAAATCTGCTCGCATTTCAGCATTCTCTGCTTCTAAGCGTAGAGATTCTAAATCTTTCTTGATTGTGCGAATTTCAATAACAGTGGATTTTTCATTTTGCCATTTTAATTCAAGCTCTTTGGTCTTTTCATATAAATTACCTATTTCTTTATCTATTTCTTTAACTCTATTTTTTAATTCTCGCTCTTTTTCTTTAGCAGTTCCTTCCGCAGAAATTTCTTTTTTCAAAGCTTCTTTTTCAATTTCTAAACGCATTATTTTTCTATGCGCGTCTTCAAGAACTGGAGGCTTGTTTTCCAACATGATTTTAAGTGAAGAAGAAGCTTCATCAATTAAATCCACAGCTTTATC
>JAIOPY010000048.1 GCA_021413625.1 Candidatus Nomurabacteria bacterium
AAAACTTCTTTTAATGCTTCAGCTATTTTTTCTGCAGGAAGATTTGTAACCCGACCAGCGTCTAGGTCAGCATAGGGCCCAAGTGAGATAGCTCCATATGTTTCAAGTATGGCTTTACCACCTCTTCTCTTTATTTCAACAATCTTGATTGAAGAGGTTCCTATATCAATACCCACAGCACTTTCTTCCGTTTTACCAAAAATAACGGCATTTGAGAAAAATTTTTTAAATGGATTGCTCATTTGTGTTAATATTATACCATAATGGGTTTTTTAAACACTATATTAGATATAATTTTCCCTTCATATTGTTTGTCTTGTCAAAAAAGAGGTCCCAGCTTGTGTCTGAAATGTCTATCGGAGTCACCCGAGGCCGAAAGGGAAAGCGCAAAGTGGATATTCCCTATGTATGAGTATCGCCACCCACCCATCAAGAAATCTATATGGTTATTAAAATATGGGGGCAAAAAAGAACTAGCAAATATATTTGCAGAAATTATGCATGGCAGAATCCTAGAAGAATTAGCGGAATTCAATATTATGTATAATTTCCGGGAACCACTTTTAGTTCCCATTCCACTCTCAAAAGAAAGATATAAAGAACGTGGTTTTAACCAAGCAGAATTAATTTGTAAAAAATTAGTTGAAATAGACAACAATGCAAATTTCAAATTATTAAAAGAGGTTTTAATAAAACCAACTAACACTCTCCATCAAGCAAAAATTGAAAACCGCGCCAAACGTATGAAAAACATTATCGGCTCTTTTGCCATAAAAGATGGAGGAGGCAACCTAGAGCTAATAAAAAACAGGAACATAATGTTAATAGATGACGTCACCACTACGGGCGCAACGTTAAGTGAAGCTAAAAAAGTTTTAAAGCAAGCTGGGGCTAAAAAAATAATTGCCTTTACGTTGGCGCATTAAAATTTAAATTAACTCCATAAATCCCAAATTTTTCCAGCAATATTTTTAGGTTTACCTTCTAGCGCATAGTAGTGCAAATCAATAAACGGCAGAGTGTTACATTCAATTATCCCCCATCTTTGAGTATTTTGTTCTTTAGTCGGGTCAGGCACCACACAATCAAAACCAATTACAGGTAGGTCAACTATTTGCGCTGCTTCTCTTAGAATGGGCAAAAAACTTGGGTGCAGTTCATCCAACATTTCTTTAGTCACTCCACCAAAAAGTCGCCCAGTGCGGTGAGTCAGTTGTAAGCGCAAACCATAAGGCAGGACATCATTAACTTTAAAACCTGAACGATTGATATGCTCCTGTATTTCTTTGTTTAGAGAAACTTTTTCCACTCGCTCTGGACGTTTAGCGTCTTTTTCTAAAACAAGCTCTTGAATTGTTTTCACGCCGTCACCTATAACATGGGGCGCAGAACCTTTATAAAAACCCATAAGTTCTCCATTTACAAATGTAGCCCGACACACATCTCCATGCAGGTGCTCTTCGGCAACTAAATAACCACATATCTGCTTAGCAATATTTACACCTTCTTGGAACTGCTCCAGAGTGTGAATGTTGGTCATAGTGTGCCTACCCCTAGAGCCCATTTGAGGTTTAATGATTACAGGCTTTTGTAATTTATAAAATATATTTTCAACATTACCTGAAAGAATTGCGGAGAATTGTAAATAACTCGGAACAGGAATATTTTTTTTAGATAATTCTTCTTTTAAGATAAACTTGTCATCCCAATTCCTTTTCATCACTAATAAATTTGTGGGTATGGGTAAACTATTAAAATAAAAAGGGTTGCCATTTATGGTGGCAACATATTCATCCATAGGGCTACCCAACATCATGAGCTGTTTCATGTCTATACCTCTTTTCCTAGCTTCTTCCCAAACAACTCTAGAACGAAATGTTTTAGCTTTATTTATATCGTCAGATAGTTTAACTATTCTAAAAAATAAAAGAATTTTAAAAAAAATAACTAGAAGGAAGTCAACAAAATCTCTTAAAAAATTCGGGGCATGTTTAGTAACCTTTACAATATGACTATCTATTTTAGTTGAAAACAAACTAGCAAAATAAAAAAGTTTGTGGTTAATTGGCGCATCACCACAGTATGGGCAAGAGCTTTTTTGGCTATGTGGTTCAGAAAATGTTTCCATAAACGGAAAGAGACAGCCATCTCAAGCTGTCTCTTCTACAATAAAACAAGCATTTTAGTGGCCTCCTGTCATAAAATAAATTTTTTGAAAAATTAATAATTGGCGACCCTAGTAATTATAACATATAGTCTAATAAAAATGTAAAGCTAAAGGGGTTTGAATAGCTCCATTAGTTCTTTTTTCTTTTCTTTGTCAATTTTGGCCTCCATTAGTTTAAGAGCTATTTCTTGCTCCGCAAAATAAACATTTTTCCTAGTAGGCATATCAATTAGCTCATCAAGTGATACTTCTATAAGCTTTATTTTCTCTCCCCCATCTAGGCTCATGTCAGCAACCTTCTTTAACCCTTTGGCAATAAAAGTATAAACCACCCATTCAATCTTTTTAGTCGGCTGTTGGGCGTCCCATAAAATAAACTCTTCAGCCTCATACCCACTCTCTTCAAGCAACTCTCTTTTGGCTGCAGTTAAAATGTCTTCACCTTCCTCAACTCTACCACCGGTGGCACCTATAAATGGCGCGCTCCCTGGCTGTTCTTGCTCGGTTAAAATAATTTTTCCATTTGGCAGGACCGGAAAAACAACAACTGTATCAGCTCGCTTTAA
Source organism: Candidatus Nomurabacteria bacterium (assembly GCA_021413625.1). Classification (GTDB taxonomy): domain Bacteria; phylum Patescibacteriota; class Minisyncoccia; order Phycocordibacterales; family UBA9973; genus UBA9973. The sequence goes on from JAIOPY010000048.1 coordinate 2,734, forward strand.
TTTTTCAAAAGTAGCTTTTTTACCATCATACATTTCCTGCTCCCATTGATACACATCAAAAACAACACCCTTAAAAACTCTTTTGGCGTTTTCAGGAATTGGTTGTTTTGATTTAGGACGTTCTATCTCCATAAATTTAATCCATCGCTTCGTCCCCGCAGTCTGTTTGTTGTAAATTTATTGGATAAGAAACTTTTTCTGGGTCAGCATATAAATACACCCCATCACCTCGGTCTTGCATCTCGCCAAAACCAGGGCTAGCAACCCCACCTTCTTCATAGATTATATAAAATTCTTCTTTAACGGTTGCGCCTTCGGCTTTAGTTTCCCAGATTGAATATACTGTTTTTTTGTTTGTATTTTCATCAAGTGGAGAAACAACTCCTTTAAATATTCCAACCTTGGAATCTTTTTCAAATGGTAAAAAATAAAATTCACCAATCACATTGTCCCCTCTTATATCCATACTTAACATTGCTTTATCTCCGGCTTCGGTATTCCAAATATAACAAAGCTGTTTAGCCACTACATCAGGTGATGTATCTAGAAAAAAAT
>JAIOPY010000035.1 GCA_021413625.1 Candidatus Nomurabacteria bacterium
CTTATGTGGTTAGGGGAACTTATGTCTGAGTTTGGTATTGGCAATGGGGTATCTCTTATAATCTTTGCAGGTATCGTTTCACAACTTCCATCTGAAGTTAGTCAGTTGTTATTCACTTTTGATGCTTCTCAAATTCCATTACTGCTTATGTTCGTGCTTGCGAGTATCTTAGTTATTGCAGGAGTGGTGGTGGTTACCGAAGCAGAACGTCCGATACCAGTTACTTATGCTAAACGTGTCCGAGGAATGAAAATGTATGGTGGTGGTTCTACTTATTTACCACTACGTGTGAATCAAGCTGGAGTTATTCCAATAATCTTTGCATTATCTATTTTGCTTTTTCCTCAAATGATTGGAACATTTTTATCTAGATTCGCACACCCTATTCTTGTAAAAATATCAGGTGTTTTGATGTCTTTCTCTCAAACATCTATTCTTTACGCTGTACTTTATTTCGTCTTAGTTTTTCTATTTACTTACTTCTATACTGCAGTTACCTTTGACCCTGAAGCTCTTTCAACTAACTTACAAAAAAATGGTGCATTTATCCCAGGTATTCGTCCAGGAGCTTCAACTGCTCAATATATTTCAAAAGTTTTAAGTAGAATAACTATGTTGGGTGCAACCTTCTTAGGCCTAATTGCGGTGCTTCCTTTAGTTATGCGCGCAGTTACAGGTATTACTGCTATAGCTCTTGGTGGAACAGCGCTTCTAATCGTTGTTTCTGTAGTTCTAGACTTAATCAAAAAAATAGACGCACAGGTTTCAATGCGAGAGTATTAATTCTCTTGCCAGTTTTTATACTCTTTAACTATAATATCAATTACTTGTTCTAAGTTGTTTTTATTTGTATCAACTACTAAATCGTAGTTGTTTTTTTCCGTATTATTTATTTTATATAGGTCCCAGTATCTTTTTTGTTCACTTTCAAACCTTTCTTTCATTTTATTAAAGACGTCTTCAGCATTGTTTGATTGTTCACTTTTCTTGCGTAATTCATCATTTTGCATACTATTTAAAATTCTATCTTTTGCTATTTCAGCAGGCAGGTCCAGGTAAACTTTAAATGATTCAGGAATCCAGTGATATGCGGTGCGTGAATCAATTACAACTTTTTCTTTGTTGCGCATGTCACGTAGTTTTTGGTCGGTCATTTCATCTATTTTAGGGTCAGTTTCAGCTCGTTTATTAATTTCATTCACTGAAAGACCAAGCTCTAGTCCAACTTGTCTAAAAAAATCTCCAGAAGAGAAATGCTGGAAACCCAATTTTTTAGCTACCCCCTTAGCGGTGCTAGATTTTCCACTACCTAAACCGCCACATATAGTAATTATTTCTTTCTTCATTATCGCTAATCTTATTACAAAAACCTTGATTATTCAAGCTAAATTTTGTATTGTTCTATTATATGCAGGCGCAAACTTTCGTATTTTTCGGTATTATGGGCTCTGGTAAAGGAACACAGGTTAAGCTCTTAACTGATTTTTTGAAGTCTAAAGACAGTAAAGAAACTGTTTATGCTGGCACCGGCGAAGGCTTTAGGAAGTTAATAGAGTCAGATAGCCACACCGCTGATATAGTAAAAGGGCACATGATTCGCGGGGAATTGGTTGCTGATTTTTTAACTACCTCTATTTTTGCGAATGTATTAGTTTCTTCTCTTACGCCTCTCAAACATCTAATAGCTGATGGATATCCTAGAACTATTGCGCAAGCCGAAGATTTTGAAGTTATGATGGAGTTTTATGGGCGAAAAGATGTGAAGATTGTTTATATAGAAGTAGGCAGAGAAGAAGCCATGAAACGTAATCTTCTAAGAGGTAGGCCTGATGATACCAAAGAAGGACTAGAGAAAAGATTTGATGAATATGTAAATAATGTTATTCCCGCGATGAATTATTTTAAAGATAAAGAAAACTATAAAATATATACCATCAATGGAGAACAGCCAGTAGAAAAAGTTCATCAAGATATTATCAATACTTTAAATTTTAATTAGTATGGAAGAAAAAATTATTATTTCTCTTGGTGGGTCTCTGATTGTGCCAGAAGAACTGGATATAAATTTTTTGAGAGATTTTAAAAAACTTATTTTATCTCAAGTTGAGCAAGGTAAAAAATTTATAATTATTACTGGAGGAGGGACATTAAATAGAAAATATAATCAAGCTGCAAAGGATTTGTCTAATCCTGAAATGGAGGACCTAGATTGGATAGGTATAGCCTCTCTTCGTTTGAATGCAGAATTAATGAGAGTGATATTTGAAGATAAATCGCATGGAAAAGTTATTAATAATCTTGCAGAACCATTTTCTTTTGACCGTCCCATCGTGATTGGAGCAGCTTATGAGCCAGGTAAAAGTACTGATTGGGATGCGGTACTAGCTGCAAAATACATTGGCGCAAAGAAAATTATTAATTTATCAAACATAGACTATGTGTATGATAAAGACCCAAGAGTTAATGCGGATGCAAAACAAATTGAAAATATTTCTTGGTCGGAATATCGTAAAATTATTCCTGCTGAATGGACTTCAAGATTAAGTTCTCCTTTTGACCCTATAGCATCTAAGATGGCAGAAGAAGAAGGTATAGAAGCTGTGATAATGAATGGTAAGCCCATCTCCAACTTAGAGAATTATTTAACTGGTAAACAATTTCAGGGAACCAGAATAAAATAAAATGATAATAATTAAAACAGATGAAGAAATAAAAAAACTACGTGAAGGTGGTAAGCGTTTAGCTACCATTCTTTATAAAGTTAAGGAAAAAGTTGCGCCCGGAGTCTCTACAAAAGATTTGGACGATTATGCTTTCAAATTAATTAAAGAAATGGGGGATACTCCAGCTTTTTTGAATTATCGTCCGGAAGGAGCAAGTTTTCCTTTCCCAGCGAGCTTGTGTGTATCGGTTAATGATGAAGTAGTCCACGGTATTCCAAGCAAAGATAAAGTTTTACAAGAGGGAGACGTTGTTTCCATTGATTTGGGTTTAAAACATGAAGGGCTTTTTACAGACATGGCTTTAACTGTCCCAGTAGGCAATGTAAATCCTGGGGCGCTTAAGTTGCTGGAGGTCACTCAAAAAGCTCTTGAGGTAGGTATTAGCGCAGCACAGGCAGGTAATACCGTAGGTGATATAGGTTATGCAATTGAGAATTTTGTGAGGTCTCAAAAAAGCAACCAGCAATATGGAATTGTTGAAGTTCTCTCTGGTCACGGGGTTGGGCGGGCAATTCACGAAGACCCCTATATACCTAATTTTGGCAAAAAAGGTAAAGGCGTAAAACTAGTTAAAGGCATGGTTATTGCTCTGGAGCCCATGTTAAATAATGGAACGAAAAATGTGACTTTAGATGATGATGGTTACACTTTCAGAACCGCGGATGGAAAGAAAAGCGCTCATTTTGAACACACTATTTTAATTACTGATGGTGAACCCGAGGTGCTAACTAAATTTAGATAAGTACTTTTTCTCAGGTCCTCGGTTCTCCTCGTCCGCTTATGGGCGGACTCGGCCAGACCATTCCAAAAAATACTTACCTAAATTTAAACTTTTGTTATATACTTAAATCTATGGAAGGTTCGTATTTTAAGGAAAAGCAAAACTTTAAGACTCCTGAAGAAGAGTTAAAATTTTTACGCGAACATATTGCAAAGCGGGAGCAAGAATTAATGAATTTAGGTAATTTTGAGCACGCCAATGAAAATGCCGTTAAAGAAATTGTGTCAGAATATAAGGATGTTCCCGCTCAAGAAGTTTTACGTAAAGAAAATGTTGTTACTCCTAAAGAAGCCGAAGGCATAGTTTTAAAATTAAAACCCGAAACTCACGATACGATTATGGAAGAGCTTTTAGGCATTATTATGACTAAGGGTATAAAAAATGCTCTTTCTGTAGTAGAGGCTATGGGTAGTCCGCACATTGAGGATGATTTTCATCGCATCTTAATCCAATACTTAAAAACAGGGCAAACTGTTTTTGATTTTAAAGAAGGCATGCCTTTGTATAAATCACTAAACATGACTCTTTTTGAAATTACCTTACCTCCACCTACCGAGGAAGCCGATAAATCTAAAGGTTTTAAAGAATTTATTGGCGCCATGGAGCAATTTTATGCTGGTATGCAATCTATCTCTGAAGGTAGAAATAACGAAAAAGAAAATTATTTTACTTTAGAAGTTGCTTTGAATAATGAAAATGATGAAGTTGTTGTTTATGCTTCTGTGCCCAATAAACACATATCTCTTTTTGAAAAACAGGTTTTGGCTTTTTACCATAATGCAAAAATAAAAGAAGCGGCTGATGATTATAATATTTTTAACGAAAAAGGCGGTTCCGCTGGAGCTTATGCTAGTTTTTCACAGCGTGGGGTTATGCCTATAAAAACCTATGACAATATAGACCACGACCCAATGAATACTATTCTTAATGTATTCTCTAAATTGCAAACTACAGGGGAAGGGGCTGCTATCCAGCTTGTGGTGGCTCCAGCTGGAGATAAATTTATAAATGAATTTCATGTTATTTTAGATGACGTCAAGGATGGTATTTCTGTAAAAAATGCTGCAGATAATTTATATAAATTTAGCAGTGCTTTTAAAAAAGTAGGTAAGGAA
>JAIOPY010000038.1:0-7574 GCA_021413625.1 Candidatus Nomurabacteria bacterium
ACCACCTTTACGGTGGTTTTTGTTTGAGTCAGAATATTTTTTATGGGCATTCGTATGTGCTTATAGCAAGGGTGGTAGCCTCTTTAGCAGCACCAGTTGAGTCCACACACCAACCTGCACTAGATGTTGAAGGATTTTTTAAAGAAGTAATAGCTGCCCAAGCACTTTGGCTATCGTGACAAACTGAGTAAGCGCCAGAACCAGTAGAACTATAGGAAAAAGCAGTGCCATCAGCAATAGTTGGTGTCCCAGATGAAAGAATTTTCTGAGCTGCGTTTAGAACAAAAGGATAAATACCTCCAGATGTTCCAGAGTCACAGACTGTATCAAAAGAGACATTGTCATCATAGTAAAGTTCCGCTTGTGCACGAGCGTTACTCATTGCTGCCTTTATGGCAGCATCGGTTCCCTTCGCCCGAGCGGTGTTAAGAGAAGCCAAAACCACAGAAGCTAAAATACCGATAATAGCTACAACCACTAAAAGTTCAATCAATGTAAAACCGGATTTTAAATTTTTATGCATAATTCTTTTAAATAACTAAACAACAAACAAAACTAGTCACACTTTGCGTAAGTTCCATCAGTAATCAGTGCGTTTAGTTCTGCTTGTGCAGGAGTTCCATCTAATGTTTCTAATGTTGATGCGCCGTAACTATCTACACACCAAGCTTCAGTTAGAGAGTTAGCTTTTAATTGAACGCCCACAGCCCATGAACCAGTGCCAGTAACAGTGGATAGGCAAGAAGAAAGTCCACCAGAAGCAGAAACAGCAGCAGAAACTTGTCCCCAAATAGTGCTATTGGCAAAAAGAGTATCCGCAGTCTCTGCGCAAGTACCGGCAGAAAAAGCTGTAGGTGATGCATCCACACCGTAGCCACCATATTGGTCATAAAGGAGTTCTGCTTGCGCGCGAATGTTTGCTAAGTTTGCTTTTATCGCTGCATCAGCGCCCTTCGCCCGAGCGGTGTTAAGAGAAGCCAAAACCACAGAAGCTAAAATACCGATAATAGCTACAACCACTAAAAGTTCAATCAATGTAAAACCTTTTTGTAAATTATTTTTCATAGTTTCAATAAATAACCCAACCCTTAAATTATAATTTAATAAAAACTTAAGTAATTAAAATAAATTAAACAACTCCGGTCATTATAACACAAAAACCCTTTAAAAGTGCAAGTTATCCACAACTAGCTTATACCCCCTGCAAGGTTGTAAATAGGTAGTAGAATAGAAACCAAAAGTATTCCCACACCCAAACCTAAAATCACAATCATCGCAGGTTCTATCAAGCCCACCAAGGTATCAATGGCATCATCTACTTCTCTCTTATAAAAATCTCCCAATGTTTTTAAAATAGGACCCAAAGAACCTGTTTCCTCACCCACCTTCACCATTTGAACCATGATTACTGGCATCTCTTCCTTATACTGTTCAAAAGCTGAAGATAAGGCTACACCAGACTTCACTCCATCAGCTACTTTTACCAAAATATCTCGGTAGATATAACTACCCACAACTTCTGATGTTATATCTAATGCGCGAATCATAGGAATACCGGAGCTTATCATCGTATCCATGTTGTCAGCGATTCTAGAAAGATAAAGCCTCTTATATAAATTTCCAATGAGTGGAGTGGCAAGCTTTAATTTATCAAGATACTCCTTACCTGCTTGAGTTCTAGACATCCTCCAAACCCAAAGAGCAACTAACACCACAAAAATAACTAGTATGAATCCGTAATTAACAAATAAGTTAGAAGTGGCAATGACTAATTTTGTATAAAAAGGAACTTCCTGTCCTGAATCTAAAATTATTTGAGATAATTTAGGAATCACGACCACAAACATAAGAGTCATAACCACAACAAAAGTAATGATAACGAAAACTGGGTAAATAAGAGCATTTCTTGTTTTAGAAGTTAAAGAATACTGACGGTCTAGATATTCAGCCAAATGTCCGAAGGTTTGGTTTAATTTTCCAGTTTCCTCTCCTGCCTTAACCATGTTTACGTAAAAATTTGAAAAAACATCTGGATGTTTGGCTAGCGCGCCAGAAATAGAAAAACCTGCTTGGAGGTCATCACAAATTTGATTCAATTTTTTACCTAATAATTTTTGTTCCGAACTAGCTGCAAGCATGGAAAAGGCTTTTAAAGCAGAAACTTGAGCTTCAAATAATGTGGAAATTTGTCTAGACAAAATAACAATATCTTTCATTGGCACATGCTCAAAGAAAGACATCTCAAAAATTGACTGCTTTTTAGACTCGTCTTTTATGGAAATAATGATAAGCCCACGACGCTGTAAACCGCTAACTGCCGCATCGCGACTAGGTGCATCAATTTCACCTTCTTTATTGGCACCCTTTTCATCTACCGCTTTGTAAGAAAATAACATAGTGAATTAATTATAACATTCTTTCAAGACCTTTGGGGTTGAGAGAATACTGATAAGCATTTTCTATGGAAATTTCACCAGCGCGCACTAACTCCATCAAGGAATGATTTAAATCAACCATACCAGATTCGGAGCCTGTTTCTATCACAACATCTATTTCATGGGTGCGTTTCTCTCTAATTAAATTCGCAACTGCATTATTATTTAAAAGCAATTCGTATGCAGGAATCAAACCACCAGCTATTCTCGGGATAAGTCGTTGAGAAAAAATCCCAAGCAAGCTGGAAGAAAGTTGAGTTCGGATTTGGTCTTGCTGGTTACCAGGGAAGGAGTCAATAATTCTGTCTATAGTTTGAGAAGCATTGTTGGTATGAAGAGTGGACAAAACTAAGTGACCTGTCTCTCCTGCAGAAACAGCTGTGGAAATTGTTTCTGGTGTTCGCATCTCACCCACCAATATTACATTTACATCTTCCCGAAAAACAGATTTAAGCGCAGTATGAAAATCTTCAGTATCAATACCAACTTCACGTTGATTAATTATTGATTTGTTTGGAGTATAAACATATTCAATAGGGTCTTCAATAGTCACAATACTGCGAGCTTGTTCATTGTTTATTAAATTAACCATAGCAGACAAAGTTGTTGACTTCCCTTGCCCTACTGGACCAACCACCAAGAAAAATCCTTGTTTTTTACGAGCCATGTCCGCAATAATCGGCGGAAGATTCAGCTCTGCCAATGTTTTTACCTTAGGCACTAAACGAAGGACCACGCACATTAGACCTTTTTGGAAAAAAGCATTACCACGAAGTCTAGCCTCGCCACGAAAATCATATGAAAAATCTAATTCTTGATTGTTAACAAATTTATCAAATTTTTCTTTAGGTAAAAGTTCATTTAATATACCAACCATATCTTGTGGGGTAAGTGGCTGATATTTCACTAAAAAAACAAGTTCTCCAAAAACACGAATAGCGGGCACTCTGCCTGCACCCAAATGTAAATCGGAGCCACCTTCGCGGATTACATTTAAAATTAATTCTTCAATTGTTTTTTTAGGGTCCATATTTTATTTTACGACTTCTGCTTGAACACTTTTACTTAAAATTTCTTTAACTCTATCCATTACCTCTCCTGGAGTAGAACTTGCTTTGACAATATATCCCGCAACTCCTAAACCCGTACCACGTTCAATATCTTTGGGTTCACTTTTATTAGATAGAACAATTTTAATGGAATTAGGAGATAAATTATCCCTCTTTATATCTTCCAACATCTCAAAACCGTCTTTATCAGGCATAATAATATCCATTAAAATTATGTCGGGATTAAATCCGCCTTTTAATATTTCTAACGCTTGCATGCTACCTCCCGCAGTATGCACGTCAAAATTATTTTGACTAAACTTAAACGCATACATATCTAACAAAAAACTATCATCATCTACTATCAAAATTTTTTTCTTAACTTCATCCATATACTATTTTATCATGAAATTTATTTAGTAAAACTTCCGTTGTATTATTTTGTGGACAACTCGCTCCAGACTGAACAACTAATCATTTTCAATATTAAAGTTATAAACTTCTTGAAAAGGAATTATTCCGTTAATCGCTTTTAGCATTGCATCTTCGCGCATCATCAACATACCTTTTTTACGGGCTAATTTATAAATCTCAGAATTCACAGGATTCTTTATTATAATATCCTGCATTTCTTTATCTACTTTAAACATTTCAAAGACAGCAATACGTCCGCGAGTTCCAGAAGGACATTCTGGAGAAGGCACGGTTTCATACATTTTATCTGTAAGACCTACTTCCCCATGAAACTCTGCTGGTAAATCTTTCAACTGTTCTTCAATTTGCACTTTAATAGTTTCATCCATAGGTACAAGTTTACGAGAAGAAGGACATGTTAATTTCGCCAGACGTTGAGCTACTGATAAAATAAGAGTCGGCGCAATCAAATATGGGTCAATGCCCATATCTACCAGACGAGGAATTGCACCAATTGCGTTGTTGGTGTGGAGGGTGGACAAAACCAAGTGACCTGTAAGCGCAGCCTGAATAGCTAGCTGCGCAGTTTCCTTGTCACGAATTTCTCCCACCATTATTATGTCTGGGTCTTGACGAAGTATAGAACGAAGTCCAGAAGCAAAAGTATATCCGATTTCAGGCATCACTTGAGATTGGTTAACGTCAGGCATATGGTATTCCACTGGGTCTTCTAAGGAAACTATGTTGCTAGCCTCTTTATCAAGTTCATTCATCATAGAATACAGAGTTGTAGTTTTACCAGAACCAGTCGGACCAGTAATCAAAATTATGCCATAAGGTCTGGAGATAGCCTCCCTAATCATTTCCATGTTTCTTTTAGATAAACCAAGTTGGTCTAAAGCTTTAACCCCCTTCTCTGCATCCAAAATACGCATTTCAACTTTTTCCCCATAAAAAGCTGGCAAGGTAGAAACACGGAAGTCTATCTTGCGACCACTAATGTTCGTACTAAAGGAGCCGTCTTGAGGTTTTCTTTTTTCATCTAGACGAAGCTTCGCAAGTATTTTTATACGAGCAACTATTCCACTATAAACATTCGGTGGCAACACAATTGTAGTATGAAGCTCTCCATCCACACGATAACGAACCTTAACTTTTTCTCCACCGTGCTCTATGTGTATGTCAGACGCCCCGCCTTCTATGGCATTACGTAAAATAACAGCAACAATTTTTATAACTGGAGCATCTTCAACTATTTTCGCTTCTTCTCCAGGTTTAACGTTCTTCATTTCTTTATTGATATCTTCACTTAAACCTTTACCATCAATTAGATTTTCTTGATTTATTTCATCCAAAGCTTCTTCCACTTGTGAAGTAAGACCTTTATAGTTATCCATTATGCTTTCGTAATCACTTTTAGAAATTAGAAAAACTTTAAAAGGAACTCCGATTTTGGCAGAAATAAATTCTAGAGCATCCATGGCTTGAATGTTTTCTGGGTCAGTTACTCCCACCCCTAAAACTCCATCTTTGAGTTCAAATGGCGCAAAATTATAATGGGTTGCAGAGTCTTCTGGAATATATTTCAGAACGTCAAAAGAAACCTCTTTGGCATTTATTTTCTTTATAGGAATTTGTAAATATTCTCCTTTAGCTTCAAGAATCTTGTCTTCGGGCACTCCGGCTTCAATTAAAGCTTCATCAACACTACCATTGTGCTTTTCTTTAGCATTATTTTTAATTTCACCTATTTGGGTTTCAACAATTAGGCCTTTTTTTACTAATTCTTCTAAAAAACTCATAATTAATTTTGGTTATATGCCAGGCATTGTTGCTGGGTCAGGAAAAGATGTGGAAGGAGTTGTGGATGTGGGAGTGGTTCCTGGTATTTCAGTCACTGGAGTTGGAATAGTCTCTGGCACAACTATAGGGTCAGAGCCGATAGGCGCAAAAGGGTTAGGACGTCCTTCATTACCCTCTGGGTTCAATAAAATACTGGAGTCCTTTAAAGACATAAAAACTGGGTCGGAAAAAATAGCATCATCCAACTTTAAACTTTTAATATTCAAAAGAATAGAAAGAAAATCTTGGGTTATTAAAGAAGCCTGTCCTGGAGTAATTGTTCCTGTAGGAGTAGTTGCAGAAACAAGACTAGCTTCATCTGGAGCACCACTAAAGAAATATATATATCCCAGAATCAGTAGAGTAGCAATAACTGAGAAAATTATTATGTTTTTAAAAGTTGGGGACATGTTAATTTTTTAACCAATAAGTTTTAATTTTAAATGAATATTTATAAATTTCAGAGGAAGAAAGGTTGATACCGGAACCTGACCGAGAAGAAAAGTCAATTGAAGATATGTCCACAATTCTTAAATTACTTTCTAGGGCTTTAATAAAATTGTTAAAATCTTCATAATTGCCTTCAGTAGAAAATTCTAAATCCCAAGAACCATAATCTGGACTTTCTCTAGAAGACGTTATGCCTGTTTGGGCCACGGTACTACTTGTATTTTGCATTGAAGATTCATTTACTGGATTGTATTTTACATCTCTTAAAATCATACCGTATGGAGCTGCAACTTTTTCTATTTCCAAGATAAGACGGATATTATCAACATTGTCTGGCAAAAGCTTTGCGAGTTTATCCAAATTAGTTGCATCAATGGCATTATATTTTTTAGTCAACTTATCTCTTTCATTTTCAAGCGCTTTAGAATTATTTAAGGCTTCATCATAAGCAGCCGCCTGACCCTTCAATTCAGAAATCTCATGATAAAAGGGCTGGGTAAACATTAAAAACCCTGCTATCCCCAAACCTATTAAGATGACTGATGTTATTAATCTAAACATATAATTAATTTGGTAAAGTTACTGCTGGAGCGTCAATACTTGGTTCTAATGTTTGTTTATAATTTATCAAACTGGGATTAATAGAAAACTCTAAATCAAAAAGGACGGTACCATCACGGTCCAGAGCTAGGTTGGAAAAAACTGGGTCAATTAGATTATCGTCTTCAGCAAAAAGGTCAGATTGCAAGGCAACCGAGCGGTAACCCACTGCAACACCTTCCATTTTAATTGTAACTTTACTGCTTTCTGGACTTATATCATACTCAAAACGAGTATATTGAACGGTCTTCATGGTAATTGACTGCAATATCTTAAAAATTGGAGAAATGGCAACATGCCTAGACAATATTTGATTAGCAGCTCTCAAGCGTTTATCTAAAACTTGCAACTGCACAATCTTAGAAGGTTCAAAACGTGACTTTGCTAGATTTAAGTCACTTTCCATTTGTGTAATGCTTCGCAACATCAGCTGTTTATAAAAATAAAGTCCGCCAGTAGCTACTAACACAGTTAAAAAAATAAAAATGGAAACAAACACCAATAACCCCACTCGCGGAGAAGTAGAAATATTACTTGCAGTTACTGGTTTCTTTGGTATAAATGATGTTTGAAAATTAGGTTCCATTTATTTATTTTAAATTACCTCGCTATCAACTTTATTATCTCATTTATTGAAGTTTTCGTAAAGCAACACCGAGAGCAACAGCAAACTCTGGGCTCATATTTTCAAGAACTTTTTCCAAGAACGCAGGAGAACCAACTTTAGAGAAAGCATGTCCGAGCTCAACCTCTACTTTAAAATTATCCGCGGCGATTTCCTTCA
>JAIOPY010000038.1:7607-8321 GCA_021413625.1 Candidatus Nomurabacteria bacterium
TTTTAAATTCGCGCCACCGCCAGAGAGTATAACTTTTGTAATTGTGCGATGATGAACTTTTCCGTAACCTAATAATACATTATTGGCCTCGGAAAAGATATAGTTCGTATGTAATTTTATAATATCAGGCAAACTTTTCTCAGTTCCATTATCAAAAAGCCCAAATTCTTTTTTCATTTTTTCAGCTTCGGAAAAAGGAACGCCCAGAGACTGAGAAATAGATAAGGAAATATCTGCTCCCCCACGGTTTATAGTATGAACACTTTTAACCATGCCAAATTCAACTAAAGAAAGTTTAGTGCGTGAAGCGCCAAAATCCATCAAAAGCACGAGGGATAACTCATGCTCAAAATTGGACCGCACTGAAGAAAATATTTCAATCTCTAAGAAAGATGCTTCCAACTGACAGGTGGAAATGATAGAACGGAATTTAGAAACTGCATCATTTTGAGTAGCTACGACTAGCACTTGAGTTTTTTCTACTGGCACACTCGGCAAATCTGGATTATTCATCTCCTCAAAGGAAGCTTCCTTTTTAGGAAGAACAAAATAGTCTAGTGAAACTTCAGAAATAGCGACTGGAATATATTTACGAGCTTCGGTGGGAATAATTGCGGGTAATTCACTTGCTTTAACTTGAGACGGAAGCTCAATCATGAATATTAAACTTGATTGAATAGGAATAGAAAAAGCTGCCACAGAAGTAGAAACCCC
>JAIOPY010000055.1:0-4002 GCA_021413625.1 Candidatus Nomurabacteria bacterium
TTTTTCTAAGAATCCTGGAAGTTGTGGGTAAAGAGGCGAAGGTAAATTAGACAATGTAAACCACTCTACCGCATCAAATTTATGAGGTTCACCATTTTTTGCTTTATTTTTATCAACTAAAACTTTAAAATCAAGTATCACCCAATGAGTTTTTTTGCCATTAGTTTCTTTATGGATATCTCTATACCCTAAAAACTCATACTCCAAAACATCAGTACCATACTCTTCCTTGATTTCTTTTCTCAAAGTATCTTCTACAGCATCGTGATGTTCTAGCGCTCCACCACCAATATCCCAAGTTCCTTGTTCGTCACGACAATTCACCCCTCGTTTGTTAAATAAAACATTCCCTGCCCCATCATGGCAGAAATAAACAACACCAACTGCAGTATAATCAAAACCTTTTTGCATAAATTATTTACCAAACATTTTTTCAACCATCATAATATCATAACCTTTGTTGATTGAATCAGTGTCTGGAACTCCTAAAGATAACAAAGCGCTTTCCATTTCTTTTGGTTTTAAAATTTCTGTCTCATGTTCGGTTTTTACTAAATCTTTTCTACCACCCACAAAACCTTTTACTGTAAAAATAAACTTACCATCACTCTTTTCTCTAATGCGAACAAAGTGGTCATTAGACAAATATTCTTCAACTTTTCCTATTATTCTTGCGTAAACTGTATCAATTTGTTTTATGGGCTCAGATAGCACGCAACCTAAATTTTCTAAGTTGGAAATTACTTTATTTTTATCTCTTAAATAAGATTTGATTTCAATTTCTTTCATTTAGAGTCTTTCGCTGATATATTTTTTTAACTCAGAAACTTTTACTCTTGCTTGGCTTCCAGTATCACGGTCACGCACAGTTACAGCATCATCAGATAGAGTATCAAAATCAACAACAATACAAAACGGAGTGCCTACTTCATCTTGCCTACGATAACGCTTGCCGATGTTGCCATTATCATCCCAAGCCACCCTGCCAAATTCCATTTTTAATGGCGCATAAACTTTAGTGTTTGCATATTCTACAAGTTCAGGTTTGTTTTTAAGAAGTGGTGAAACTGCGCAAATAACTGGCGCAATGTTCGGTTTTAATTTTAAGTATTCACGCACCTCGCCATCCTTTTCTTCCTCTGTATAAGCAGATAAAAGTAAAGCCAATATGGCTCTATCCACTCCAAAAGTTGGCTCTATCACATGGGGAACGGTTTTTCCAAGAGCTTCTTCATCTATATATTCAAGTTTATGATTATTTAAATCAAAATTAGTCCGATAAGCTAACCCAAAAAGTTCTTTCCTGCCAAAAGGATAATCAAACTCAAAATCAATAGTGCGTTTTGAATAATGCGCTCGGTCTGCTTCTTCTACTTCCAACTCGTGAACTTTATTCATATCCAAACCAACCTCCTCCATCCATTCCAGCATCTCTCCTTTCCAATATTCAAAATATCTTTCCCAATCTTCTTCACGCACAAAATATTCTATCTCCATCTGTTCAAACTCTCGCTGACGAAAAATAAAATCCCTCGGAGCAATTTCGTTTCTAAATGCTTTACCGATTTGCGCCATACCAAAAGGCAACTTTGGATGAAAAGCATCTACTGTATTTTTAAAATTCACAAACATTCCTTGTGCTGTTTCAGGTCTTAAATATGAAGTAGCGGCTTCTTCCCCTGCCCCTACGGAAGTTTTAAACATCACATTAAATTGCTTGCCATCTTCGGTGGGGTCAGAAAATCCTGCAACATGCCCTGAAGCTTCCCACACTTTCGCATTCATGAGAATAGCTGCATCTATGCCATACATGTCTCTGCGAGAATCAACAAATTTCTTCCACCAAGCTTGTTTTATACTGTTTTTTAATGCCACGCCAAAATGTCCCCAATCATAAGTGCCTGCTAGCCCGCCATACACCTCTGAGCCTTGGAAAATAAAACCGCGCCTTTTGCAAAGCGAAACTATTTTTTCCATTAATTCATTTTTTGGTTCTTTTTGTTTTTTTTCTGCCATATTTTTATTCTACTACCCTTTCTCCAAAATTTGGAAAACCTGGGTCGTTATTTAAACTCGTTGAAAGCGCAGGCTTGCTTACTCTTACGTTCACCTTAGCAAAATCATCTTGCCCCGTCAAAACTGCTTCATTTATAAGAACAGGGGCAGTGCCAACTTGTGAAAGTGACGGACTCAAGCCTATTTGGAAAGAAACTTCTTTAGTTCCTCCAGTTATTCCAGTTCCCTTACTGATAGAACCTATGTCCCAAGTTATTTCTCTGGTAAATGAGTTATAAGTTACGTCTTCAGTAGAGGGCTTGGCATTACCTAAAAACAAAACCCAAGAAGGAAGTGTAGCGCTCACCACTCCTTTTGAAACATTATTAGAAGTATTAGAAACACTCCAGACAACGGTGTAAGTTGTTTCTTGTCCAACTTTTGGTGGGATAGGACCAGTATTAGTAAAACCGCCAGAATAATAAAGCACCTTAGTTACAAGACCAACATCAGAGATTATACGTATTAATTTAGATTCAGAATTTTCTAAGTCTTTTGTAGAGTAACCAGAAAGTTCCTGTTTACCAGAAATAGAAACTTCTATATTTATAGAAGGGTCTATAAGCATACCACTGCTACCTGAAAATAGAGACGCGGGTGATAAAGAAAAAGTAACAACTCCAGAATCTCCAGGGTTAACTTCTGCAAAAACATCTCGGGAATTTTTATCCCACACAATTTCATCTGTAAGTGAGTTATAAAAACCAAGCTGCGGAAGTATGCTACTTTTATTCAAAGCATTGCCTGTAATATGAGCTCGTATTTCAAGGTCATTTATTTTAGTATCCAAATTATTTGCCCAACGTATCTCTCCAGTCATTTTACCTTTGGAGTCAACGGAATATTCTCTTTGATAATCACCGTTTACATAAAGTTTAGCTTCAATAAAGGGTTTATTGATTAATACGGTATGTCCTAAAGAATTAAATACAACTTGGATTGCGGATTTGTCAGTTTCTGACTGCAAGCCACTCCAAACTCTAAATGTTTTTTCCTCCCCATCAAAAACATCTACCATGCGCCCTTGAATGGTGATATTTCTTTCTGCTCCGGAAGCTAAATCACCCAAATTCCAAATATTATTACCTAAAGATGGCTTAGGGTTAGAAGAATTAAATTGAAAGCCCACAGGGTAATCAACTTTTACTAAAATATTATTAGCAGTTTTTGTGGAATTCAAAGTAGCTTTAACATTTAAAGTTATATCCTGATTCGGACTCATTGTAGTAGGAGCATCAAAAGAAAGGTCTATGGGTGTGGAGTTGATAGAAACTTGATGAGTTTTTTCTTTAACAAAAATAGCATTAGAGCCTTCCACTCTGTATTCTAGAGAAATCTTGATAGGACGAATACTGCCTTGCTCACCAAATAAAACTATTTTTACGTTTTCGTTACGAAATCCACCTGCTGGAATAGTTCCCAAGGACTCTCTAAGTCTTTCAGTTTCTTGAGATAAATCTAGAGACGAACTTTTAGGATATTCAATAACCAAATCAACTAAATCCAGTGGCAAACTATTTTTATTAATTATGCCAATGGTTAATGGTAAATCTTCACCACCGGCAGTAAAAGCATTGCCGAGTACAGAAATTTCAATATTGTCGTTTGAAACAGTATTGCCTCCAATAAAAAAAGTATAAGAAGCGTAAGCTACGGCTAGTAGAAAAAACGATATGGAAAAAATAAAAAACCTTTTAAAAACAGAAGTTTGAGTGAAAAACTTTCCTCCAAAAGGATGACTTTGTGATTCGTCATTCCAAGAATCTGGAACATCTTTTTTTTCTAAATGGGTAAAATTATCGCGATGCTCTATTTTCATTTGGAAATTTTTACTAAAGAGTTTAGTTTTTAACTCTTCAACTCTATTTAGCTTCTCTTCACTATCCGATTGCATTAAGTAATTATAACAACAAACGAGCATGCTAAACAAGCTCATTTACTTATGCT
>JAIOPY010000055.1:4036-14634 GCA_021413625.1 Candidatus Nomurabacteria bacterium
ATGCTTGAATTTTACAAATGTGTTTCCTTGAGAGCCCTATTTATTTCGCGTAAAATATGTGCTCGGCTTTTAGCAACTTCAAACATAAGTTCTTGTTCTAGCGGAGACTTAACAAAATTATTTAACACGTCTAAGCCACCTATGTATCCTAGATTGTTAAGTATGCGTAAAACCATAATAACTTCTACGCTATGTAATTCTTCTTTTGTTTCTGATTTTTCTAAAAGGTGCAGTCCACTTAAAAAATCTTTAAATAAAAGCTCATTGGGGTCTTCGCCTGCCAACAATCGCCTCAAAAGGCGAGAAATGTTTGCAAAAATGCCGAGCTTGTCTTTGTTTTCTAGCAAACTCTCTAATTTATTTGTTTTGGAAGCGCTAGTAACTCGCCAAATATCTTTGCCTTGCACAAGGTCAATCTTTAAATATGCAAAATCTTGCAAAATAAAACGTAGTTTGGAAGACATTTTACGGACACCCTGCGCTGATGCCATAACCATGCCTAAATCACGAGTAAAAATAAAATAACATTTACCCGCCTCCCCAAAATTTTTACTACTCAATATTATCCCCTCAGTATGATAAATGTGATGCATTTTTTATTCTCTATATATCTTCTTCTTTGCCCAATTCTAGCTTTTTGAATTTAATACCTGCTTCTTTTAAGAAATTTTCAGGTCCACTCCAGATAAAAGATGCCCAATCTTGTATATGAGCATCATGCACAGGAAACACTATTCTTGGTTTTAAATTTTTTGCATAATCAACTGCATCTTTAATACGCATCCAAGGACCTGTTATAGGTAAAGCCAAGATATCTACTGAAGTATTCGGATTCTCAAACGCATCACCAGGGAAACAAAGCCCATCAATCATATACCCTGTATTCTGAACTCTGCCGTATGTGTTGTATATTTCAGCGTGTAAATTACCAAAACCTTTTATTTTAATCCCATTGAAATCAAAGCTCTCCCCATCTTCCAATTTTATAAAATCTATGCCGGCTTCAGTAAGCAATTTACCTACAGCGGTATTAGTAATAATCTTTGTATTTGGATTATTTTTTAATACTTCTTTAAGAGTTTCTAAATGATAGTGGTCTTGATGTTCATGAGTATATAAAATCAGGCTTACTCCTGACTCATTTTTCTGAGCAACTGAAAAGGACCCTGGGTCAGTCATAATTTTATGCCCATTAATCTCTATAGTTAGGCAACAATGCCCAATCTTTTTTATCTTCATCCTTATATTTTAGCAATTTTTACCTTAAATACCAAAGTTCCGATTTTTACTTCCTCGCCGTTGTTTTCTTTAAAATCTAGAGTAGAGATAAGCACTGTTTTTTTCATATCCGATTCAAATTTCTGGACTAGTTTTCTACCAGCATCATCTGTCCCTAGCCAAAGCATTATCGTATCATTGGTTGTTAACCCCATCTTTTTACGCATATCTTGTAACGCGCGCACGAGTTCACGATAATCCCCTTCTTCTTTTAATGCAGGAGTAAGGTTAGCATCCAACACCAGCTCTTCTTTTTGACCTTTATCTTCTTCCATTTCTTTCACATTCAACTCTTCTTTAACAATTGCTGTAAATTTTTTCGGAATAGAGATTTTAATTTTTATTTTTGAAAGTGGTTGTTTAACTGGTAAATTTTTAATTTGTCTTTCTTTGAGTCCCATTGAAACAATTTCCCGAACAGTTTTCATATCAATAATGACTTTTTTCATTCCACCTTTTGTGAAAACAAACTTAACTTTGCCTAAAATAGTTTTAGTGGGCCAATTTTCTAAATGCACACTTTCTTTATCAACTTCGTTTCTAAGTCCTTGCCAAATATCTTCAGCAGCAAAAGGAGCAAGGGGTGCCATTAATTTAGAAATGGTTTTTAATACATAATACAGTGTAGCTTTTGCTTCTTTGTCTCCGTCCTTTATTCTTTCTCGTGAACGACGTAAATACCAAGTTGAAAGGTCGCCAATAAAGTCCCGCATTGCCCTTGTAGGCTCAAGCAATTTGTAACCATCAAGATTATTAGTCATCAATTCAATAAGTTCATCAAGTTTTGCTAAAATCCATTTATCTAAAATATTATTAGATTTAGGGTAATTATTATTTTCTAAACTTTTATCTCTATAAAGTTCATAAAATGCCAAAACATTGTAAAGCAACCCAAAAACTTGTTGGTGTAAAAGCATTACTGTTTTTTCATCAAAATTCTTTGATTCTCCAGGTTGATTAACTCCATACATCCAAAGACGCAAAGTATCCACTCCGTATTTATCCATTGCTTCAAATGGCTCAACCACATTACCTAAAGATTTAGACATTTTTTTACCTTTAGCATCTAGTAAATGCCCAAGACAAATAACATTTTTATATGCCTTACCACGACCCATTAATACCCCAACTGCGTGCAGAGTATAAAACCAGCCACGAGTTTGGTCTATGGCTTCACATATATAGTCTGCTGGATAACCTTTGCCTTCTATCCATTCTTTATTTTCAAAAGGATAATGGTCTTGCGCAAAAGGCATACAGCCAGAATCTAGCCAAACGTCTAAAACTTCTTTGGTTCGCTTAAACTCTTTGCCATCTTTTTCTAAAACCACATTATCAATAAATGGTTTATGTAAATCTAATTCATAACTTTGGTTACAAGGTATTGGCATAAAATTAAGCGTGCGAAGCTCTCCCATTTTTATATACTCTTTCTCTGTAGGATATAGGCTTTCTTGTACTGTTAACCCAGAGGAAACAGACTCCAACATCCAAATAACGTCTTCATGGCTCACAATTAGAATATTTTTATTTTGAAACTTTTCTTCTGTTTCATAAATAAAGTTTCCAACTCTTTGTTTGACTGCAGTTAATGTTTCTCCGCCTTTTGGTGCTTTCACAAACCGTTCCTCTATTGAGGAAAAAAAATTATCATATTCGGCAACTGGTTTACCGTCAAACTCTCCAGTGTGAATTTCAGTAAGCCTTTCATCGGTAATAATTTTTTCTTCCGAAATACCCACCATTTCTGCCACTATTTTTGATGTTTGTTGTGTGCGTAGAAGTGGGGAAGCAAAAATATAATCCAACTTTTCATTTTTTAACAATTCTGCTGATTTTTTTACTCTTTCTATGCCTCTTGGGGTTAAAGGAGAGGGATTGGTATTTGTGGAGTTAGAAATATTTTTAACATTTTTTTCAGATTCTCCATGTCTCAACATAAAATACTTGTTACCTGATTTTTTTGTATATTTTTTTAAATCAGATAAAGAACCAACTACTAATTTCTCGCTTGAACCCACTGCTTCCCAAACAGGCAGGGGTGTTCCCCAATATCTCTCCCGAGAAATCGCCCAATCTTTTATTTCTCTTAGCCACTCTCCAAAACGCCCTTCTCTTATGTGGGATGGTTCCCAATTTATATCTTTATTTTCAGAAATTAATTTACCTTTAATGTTGGGTTCAGACATTCGGACATACCAAGAATCTCGCGCGTAATAAATAAGCGCAGTTTTACAACGCCAACAATGCGGGTAGGAGTGCTCGTAATTTTCTTTTTTGAAAAATAAATTTTTCTTAGTTAGATAATCAATGATATCTACCGCGAGCGTTGGTTTACCATTGTCATCTTTTTCTTTAACAAACCTGCCTTCTAAAAATCCGGTCCCCTTAACAAATTTACCTTCAAGATTTACTAAATGGTGCTTTGGTAAACCAACTTGTGTGCCCAGCACAAAGTCATCCTGACCATACATCACTGCGGTATGCACTATACCTGTGCCGTCTTCAGTATTCACAAAGTCTGCAGCATAAACTTTGTATGCTTTTTCTAACTTTGGTTTTTCGCTGTCACTTATAGTATCGGCAAGAAACGGGAAAAGTGGTTCGTACTCTAGCCCAATGAGAACTGCACCTAGAAACTGATTTTCAAGAAAATATCCTTCTGTGGCAGGAGTAACAAAATCGGCTCTTTGCTTCGCAACTAAAAAGTATTCAGAATCTTTTCTATACAATTCATATTCCACCTTAAGACCAATAGCTAAAGCAACATTGCCTGGTAAAGTCCAAGGAGTAGTAGTCCAAGCCAGAACATAAGTATTTTCTGGTAAACCATGTCGTTTTGGATTTTTTACCTTAAATTTCACATATACAGATAAATCTTTTACATCTTCATAGCCTTGAGCTAGTTCATGAGATGACAGTGCTGTCCCGCATCTTGGGCACCAAGGTACAACTTTATAGTCCTTATAAAGTAAACCTTGTTCATTTGTTTTCTTGATTACATTCCAAACAGATTCAATAAAATTATTACTATAAGTAATATATGGATTTTCTTGGTCCACCCAGTAGCCGATTCTTTTAGTAAATTTGTTCCAAACATCTAAATATTCCCAAACACTTTCTTTACATTCTTTGTTAAATTTAGCGATGCCATATTCTTCAATAGCTTTTTTAGAATTAAGCCCTAATTTTTTTTCTACTTGTAGTTCTACAGGTAACCCATGCGTGTCCCAACCACCTTTTCTACGCACGTGGTATCCCCGCATTGTTTTATATCTCGGAATCGCATCTTTAAAAGCTCTTGCTGCTAAATGGTGTATGCCAGGTTTGCCGTTTGCTGTCGGCGGACCTTCGTAGAAAACAAATTCTTTATTCCCCACTCTTGCTTCTGTGGATTTTTCAAAAATATTTTTTTCTTTCCAGAAATTCAAAACACGTTCTTCACGCAAAGCTGCTTCACTTTTTAAATTTTTATTTTCTTCGTTCATAATTTTAAAAAGAAAAAACCCGTCCCCGTATAACAATAAAATTGCTATACAAGGACGGGTTTCCCGTGGTACCACCTTGTTTACTTCTTAATTAGAGCTTTGACGGGCTCTCCCGTTGGGTTCTACTCATATTTCTTCCCAAAGCTTTGGGCCGTTCAAGGCTCTGAATCGCCTTTCAGGCTCATGAAGAGTTGATATCCCTTCAACGCTTGTAATTTAATACTATCAAAATATAAACCAGAAAGCTACATTCTCACTGGAGCATCTATCCCAAGCAAATGTAAGCCCTTCTTCATTACAAATGAGAAAGCATAAGTAAGGGCCACTTTATATGAAGAAGTTTTATCATCTTTACTGACGATAATGTTGTTGCCATAAAAGCTATTAAATGAACGCGCGAGTTCTATAAGGTAGTTTGCAATATAATGCGGTTCGTATTCTTCAGCTGCTCTTCTCACAACTTCAGGAAATCTATATAATAATTTTTCAACCTCTGTTACTTCAGGCAAAGAAACATGTGGGTCAGGTAA
Source organism: Candidatus Nomurabacteria bacterium (assembly GCA_021413625.1). Lineage (GTDB taxonomy): Bacteria > Patescibacteriota > Minisyncoccia > Phycocordibacterales > UBA9973 > UBA9973. The sequence continues at coordinate 9,333 of JAIOPY010000055.1, forward strand.
AATATTTTCTTTTTGCGCTTTTTCTAAAACTGAACTTGCTCGCGCGTAGGAATATTGTAAATACGGACCAGAGTCCCCTTCAAAAGAAATAGATTTTTCAAAATCATACATAATATCTCCGCCGGTAGATTGTTTTAAAATAGAATACTTTATAGCTGCCACCGCAACCTTGGAAACAATTTCAGTGTTTTCATCATAACCAAAATTTTTATCTTTCATTTTCTCGTTTACTAAATTCTTGGTGTCGTTGATAAGCACTTCCCCTGTTATTACGTTGCCCTTTCTGGAGCTCATCTTACCTTCTGCAAAACGCATCATGCCGTGGGTAATATGCTTCATTTTATTTTCGTATTCTGGGTGAATTAATGAAAGAGCTTTAGCCACAACTTTCATATAGTCCGCTTGTTCATTTGCGGTAACTACTATAGAAAGGTTTGTGTCGGGCTTTGTCTTAAACTTCTCTTTAGCTAACCCAAGCTCTTTGGTTTCATAAGTTGGTAAGCCTTGTGAAGTAATGAAAACCCTAGTATGGAGTTTTGGGTCATATTTTTCAGCTTTAAACACAATCGCGTCATCGGACTCTTCAAAAATTTTACCTAAATTTTCACGAACTATCTTTTCTCCGATTGGCGCCATTAAACTTTCCAAAAAGTAAAAATCAAACTGCGTCCCTAGCATGTCATAAATATCTTCAAAAGCATTCATGGTAACTTTTAGACCCCAGTCATATATTTTATTTATCTCATCATCACTGCGAGAATAAACTTTTTTATTTATTTCATCTATTTCATGTTTGTTTTCAGTGTAAGCTTCAGAGCCCATTGCATAAGCTTTACCAATATTTTCTGCTTGTAAAGAAGTTGCCACAGAATCATCTTGTAGCTTTTTATTTTTTAAAAGCCCATAAACAGCTTTAGCCACATGAAGCCCCACATCTCCCTGATAATTCGCCCGAGAAACTTTAGCGCCAGAATTTTCAAGAATTCTAGCAATAGATTCTCCGATGGCATTAGTCATCAAGTGACCTATATGAAACGGTTTAAAAGGATTTGGGTCGGTATATTCAATCATTATGTTTTTAGCAGTATGAAGCTTGTTCTCGGCAAAATCTTTTTTATTTAAAATATCTTCAACACTATGCTTAAAAAACTCTTGAGATAAATAGAAATTTATAAAGCCACCTACAGCTTCTACTTTTTCAACTTCCTTTGTTAGATTTTTACCTATTTCATTCGCAATTTTTTCTGCTAAATCTTTAGGGTTTGTTTTTATTTTTTTAGCACAAACCATGGCTATGTTTGTGGAATAATCCCCATTCTTAAAATCCTCAGGATGTTCCACTACAAAATCCACCTCTTCAATTTCAAGGTTCTTTAAAGCTGAGCTAATTAAATTTTGTATTTTATCCTGCATTACACTATTCTATCTTTTATCACCATCACCTTGCAATTTTCCTCTCTCTTTTCTTGATTGTAATTTATCTACATTAGTTTGAGCAATATCACCTAAAGATAGCCCTAAGTCATGCGCAAGCACCGCCACATACCACAGAACGTCTCCAAGTTCTTCTTTTAAGGCTTGTTTTCTATCTGCACTTATTTCACCCTCGCCATCATCACCACGCACCCACTTTTTTATTTTACCCAGAACTTCCCCTGCTTCGTTGCCAAGCCCCAACGCAGGGTAAATAATTTTATGCTTTTCGGCATGAAATGCAGTAGTTAATGCTTTTTTTTGATATTCATTTAGTTCCATATAATTTTTACTTTTTTAATTTAAAATTTTTAATAATCATATCCACAACTTTTTTAGGAGAAACATTTGTATTGTCTATAATAAGATTACTTTTTATATTTGGAGCAACATGCCAATCATATCCCAATTTTTTGAAAATCTTTTTACTAGTTAATTTTTTAAATTGCTTTCGCGATTCCATCCCAACCCGACGAAGCAGTTCTTTGTTATCTGCTTTCAAAAAAATTGGGTGAAATTTTGCTCCAAGTTTAGTTAATCTCTTTTGTAGAGTTTTAACATACTTTGGGTCTGAAAGTCCTGTCCTAGAAACAAAATCATGGCGATAACAATGTGTCGCCACAATATTCATGCCTGCTTTTACCGTGTTTTCTAATAAATAATACCTTAAATAATCTTTAATGGCATGGCTGGCATAAGAGCCACGGTCAAATATTTCTCCAACAAAATCATTTAAATGATGATTGTGGACTAATTTATATCCTAATTTTTTACTCAAAATTTTTGCTACGGTTAATTTACCCACAGCAATAGGACCATAAATAAAGACGACATTTGGCTTTTTATTTTTTGATAATTTTTTTAATTTTTTCATAAACTTTTTTATGAATATCTTCGCGAGATTCCATTTTACCGTCCTTAACACATTCTATTTTTATCCAACCTTTTTGAGTTTTTGCTAACCATAACGCACTTTTACGAGAATTTTCTAAAAAATTAACATCTTTTTCGTGGACGTCTTTTTTCTTACCTAAGTAGCTTCTACTCTTCCCCTTGTTTCGTTCACGAATTAATTTTAAAACAATGTTAATAGGAACATTTAAATAAAAAATTGCATCCGGTTTCGGAATTTTAAAAACTTTGTATTCCATCTCTGCCAACCATTTAATAAACGCTTCACGCTTTTTAGTATTAGAAATCTTTCCACCTTGATGGATTTGGTTTGCGCTTGCATACCTATTTGCGATAACCACATTGCCTTCTTTTAACCATTTTTCAATTTTGTTTTTAGATTCAAAACGGTCTGCTGCGTATAAAACTGAGGCAATTTTTGGGTGCACTCTCACGAAATCATAATACCTCTCAGACAAGCAGTGTCCTATAAATTTTCCAAAGAAGTTTGAGTAGTAATCAGGGAAATCAACAACTTTTACTTTGTAGCCATCTTTCTTTAAATGTTTGATTAGAAGCTCTGTCTGCGTAGCCTTACCAGACCCATCTGTACCATCTATTACAATCAATTTTCCCTTTTTCGCCATTTAGAAAATATAGCAGAAAAAAGCTTAAATAGAAAATTACAGGAACTTCTGTAAAACTTCTTCTAGATAAGGGTCTAATCCTTCTTGCCCCATCATTTCTTTTTTAGAAATCCAAATGAATTCAGAGTGTTCATCACTTATTTTTATTTCACCTTCTGCCTCTCCCAGATAAGTAAGCCTAACTACATGTCTTTTAGGGCGTAATATATCCTGCGCGGCAATCAACTTTGGTTCACCAGATAGAACCAAACCTGTCTCTTCTAATATTTCTCGTTGTAAATTCTGCATTAGGGTTGAACCAGGCTCAATACGTCCTCCAGGAATGTCTAACAATTTATGAACTTCGGAATATTTTTCTGGATTTCTACGTAAGACAAGAAAGTTTCCTTCTTTGTTCTTCAATAAAATTTTCACCCCTACTTGTAGTTCCATAATTTATACAAAACTCTTAGGTATTGGAAACTTTTTAGCTAATTTTTTTATTTCTTTATGCACTTCCATTTTAACTTTATTATTATCTTTATTCTTTAGGGTCTTTATCATCAGCTCAGCAACTTGTTTACATTCACGTTCTTTAAAACCACGAGTAGTTATGGCTGGAGTGCCAAATCTTATTCCAGACGGGTCCATAGGCTTTCTGGTGTCTCCCGCAATAGAATTCATATTAAGTGTCATACCTAATTCATCAAGCACGCTTTGGGCTTCTTTGCCGGTTACTCCTAAAGACCCATAAACATCCGCTAAAATAAGGTGATTGTCAGTTCCGCCACCAATCATTCTAACTTTATGTTTTTTAAACACTTCTGCCATGGCTTTAGCATTTTTAAGAACCTGTTGTGCATATTTTTTATATTTAGGAGTCATTGCTTCACCAAAAGCCACAGCTTTAGCCGCAATTATATGCATGTGTGGACCACCTTGAATACCAGGGAAAATTGCTTTATCTATTTTCTTGGCAATCTCTTCACTCTCCCTAGTAAGTATTAAACCTCCGCGTGGACCACGGAGAGTTTTGTGTGTAGTAGAAGTAATAATATCAAAACCATCATCAAATGGATTACGAAGGGCACCTGCAGCGATAAGCCCAGCAATGTGAGCCATGTCTGCCATTGTTATTGCACCCACCTCATGCGCAATCTCTACAAACTTTTTATAGTTCAACGTTCTCGGATATGCAGAAAAACCAGCAATAATTAATTTTGGTTTATGTTCTTTGGCTACTTTCAACATATCTTCATAATCAATTTCTCCTGTGTCTGGATTTTTCATTTTATAAGTTACAAACTTATAAATTTTTGCGGGCAAAGTCATTGGGTGTCCGTGGGTAAGGTGTCCACCATGAGACAAATCCATTCCCATAACAGTATCTCCTGGTTCAAGAAGAGCAGAATACACAGCTAGGTTTGCTGGCGCACCAGAGTGAGCCTGCACATTTGCAAATTTACATTTAAAAAGTTTACACGCACGTTCAATTGCCAACCTTTCAACTTGGTCAGTCCATTCTTGCCCACCGTAATATCTGCGTCCTGGATATCCTTCAGAATATTTATTTGTGAAAACAGAACCATTGGCTTTCAACACATCATCCGAAACATAGTTTTCAGAAGGGATTAATTCTAAGCCCTCTTTTTGCCTCTTTTCTTCACCTTTAATTAGTTTTTCAATTTTTTTGTCTCGCATGGTTTTATTCTATCACAAGAAAAAACAATAGTCCCAAATAAATCAGTTCTTAAAATTTCGGCATTAAAACTAGCTAGTATGTCAAGAACATCCTTATGTGGGTGACCATAGCTATTGTCTTCCCCGCTTGAAATTAAAGCATATTTTGGCGAAACCGCTTCTATAAAAACACCAGAAGAAGAAGTCCTAGAACCATGATGCCCGACTTTTAAAACATCACTCTTAAGCATTGTTTTTGCATTTTCTTCAAGGATTATTTTTTCGGTCAAAGATGTAGCATCTCCCATAAGCATGATAGAAATATCGCCATAAACAAGTTTGGCTACCAGAGAGCCGTCATTGGTGGACCACATTGAAACATCACGGTCAGGAAATAAAATATCTATCACCACTCCACCACCTAGATTTAAGCGCATACCTTTTCTAGCTAAAATATTTTGAATATTTTTATTTTTTATTTCATCTTTTAAATTTTGATAAATTTTAGAATCATTGACAGTGCCAGGTTCAAAAACTTTATCTACTTTGTAACTTTTTAAAACATCTAAAAAACCACCAATGTGGTCTTGGTCGGGATTAGTAATGATGAACGCATCTAAATGTCTATCAAA
>JAIOPY010000051.1 GCA_021413625.1 Candidatus Nomurabacteria bacterium
GAAAAAAATAATCATTTACAGTGATGAACCATGTGAAGTGGTAGAGTCTCACGTTGCCAGAACTCAGCAAAGAAAGCCTCAAAACCAAGTAAAGTTAAAAAGCTTAATTTCTGGTAAGACTATCGCTGCAACTTTTCACGTATCCGAATCAGCAGATGAGGCTGATATAGAAAAAAGAGAAGTAAAATTTTTATATCACAATCGTGGAGAATATTGGTTTTGTTCTCCAGAAGACCCTAAAAATAGATTCAAACTAGATGCAGCCCTGCTTGATAACTCGGTAAAATTCCTAAAAGAAAATAGTAATGTTACTGCTCTAGTGTGGACTAATGATGACGACGAAGAAAAAATCATAAAAATAAGTCTGCCAATAAAAATAAATTTTGTAGTTAAAGAAGCTCCCCCAGCAGTTCGTGGTGATACCTCTAAAGGTGGCAACAAGGTAATTACACTTGAAAATGGAGCTACCCTGAACGCTCCAATGTTCATAAATGAAGGAGATGTGGTAAGTATAAACACCGAAACTGGAGAATACGTAGAACGAGTCTAATATCTAAAATAAAAAGCCCCCATATGGGGGCTTTTTATTTATTTAGCAACGAAAGGAAGTAAACCTAGGAACCTAGCGTGTTTTACGGCCATAGCCAATGCACGTTGATTCTTTGCAGTTAAACCAGTTCTCTTATGAGAAACGATTCTACCGTTAGGATTAAGAAATTTCTTTAAAATTTCAACATCCTTGTAATCTATATATTTTATATTGTTTACTGAAAAATAATCTTGTTTCATATTTTTATTAATTAAAATGGTATGTCTTCGGGATTAATATCTTCTTCCGGATACTCTATGGTATCAACCTCATCCTTTGATTCCGGAGCACTGTTGTTACTTGATGGTGATGCAGAGCCACCAGACTTAGGACCAAACTGAGTTCTATCTGCAACTATTTCTGTTCTATACTTCTTTTCTCCACTATTTTTATCATCCCAGCTTCTTGTTTGAATTCTCATATACTGCGCAACTGTTTCTGCTTGGCGTCCGAAAACTACAACGTTATGATAATCAGCTGACTCTTGGCGAGCGCCATTTTTATCTTTCCAAACACGATTAGTAGCTAAAGAAAATGAACAAACTTTGATACCAGAAGGTAAAGAGCGAAGTTCAGGGTCGCGAGTTAGGTTTCCTATTAAAATTGCTTTGTTTAAATACATCTATGGTTAATTTTAATTATAAACTATTTAAACGGCAACCATTGCATCTATCTCTTTATCAATTTCTTCTTTATTTATTTCTGGAGCTGGACCCGCATCTTTGTCTTTCTTAGCAGCTGGAGCTTTACGATGAGACATATCATCTCTAACGAATCTCTTAGCTGCAATAGTATTTTCTTTAACAGTTTTAGTGATTAAAAATCTAACAAACTCTGGGTCTAGGTCTAATTTGGCTTTAAGTTCTAAAACTTTTTCTGGTTTCATGTAAAATTTAACCCAGCCAAAATAAGCAGTATTGAATTTATTGCGGACGTTGGTTACTACTTTTACCATGGTGTAGGCAAGACTCATCATTCTTGGCATTTCATCTGAAATAACTTCACCACCTAGGCTTAGTATAAGTTCCTTTAAATTACCATAAACAGCAGGAACTTCTTCCTCTTTTATAGTAGGTGCTAAAAGATATCCGAGTTCATAAACTCGGCCTTCAGCTGTATTTTCGCCTTTATTTTCACTTACTGACATGAATTTCATACTATCAAAAACCCCTTAAAAAGTAAAGTCAGCTTATATTTTAATACTTAAATACCAAAAACTCGTTTAGCATTAGCTACTAGCGCTTGAGCCACTTCCTCTTCTGGTAAATTTTTAATAAGGGCTATTTTTTTAACTACTTCTTTAACATAATAGGGCTCATTTCTTTTGCCACGATGTGGGGCTGGGGTCACGTATGGAGCATCTGTTTCAGACATAATCATATCAAGCGGAGTATTTTTTATAACTTCATCATAGCTACTCGCAAAAGTTATCACTCCAGTAAAAGACAGAGTAAACCCAAAATCCAAGAAAGCTTTCGCCTCTTCTAAATTTCCTGCAAAAAAATGCACATCACCCCGCCTACCGGCAGGCAGGCTTTTACTGTTTAGATGTTGTTTTAAAATTTCCAAAGAATCAAAATACGCGTTGCAAGTTTTATCTTCAGGATTATTGCGAATATGCAGCATCAACGGCTTATTAAATTCATTAGCTAATTCAATTTGCTCTATAAAAGCATTCTTTTGTTTAGTAATTGATTCTTCATCCATGCGATAATAATCCAGCCCGCACTCTCCTATCGCTACAACCTTTTTATCTTTCAAAAGTTCTCTATAAGTATTTTTATTAAACATTTCTCCGCGAGAAGTAAATTCTTTACCTTCTTCACCTAATTCTTTTTTATCATGAAATGATGCTCCAGTGTGTATGGGATGAAGTCCGATAATTGCATAAACTCCTTTTTCATATTGATGCGCCATTTCTACTGCCTTTTTTGAAGTATCAACTTGGGTACCAACATTTATTACCCAAGTATCATTGTCTAAAGAACGACGAATTACTTCATCTCTATCTGCGTCAAAAGCAATAAAATTCGTATGAGAATGTATGTCTATATATTTAGGTTCCATATTTAGTCTTTACGTAAGAATAAAGGTTGTTCTGGCATTTTTCTTTCACGAATGATTTCTCTAATTTTTTCTGACGTTTCGGGTAAAAATGGTCTTAAGAAGAAAGCTACCTCGTCTAAAAACATAACAAGTGTTGTAACTATTATTTTCGCTTTCTCAGGGTCAGTTTTAAAAAGACTAAAAGGCTTTTCATCATTTATTTTTTTATCTAAAACATTAATTTTAGTCCAAACCTCATCAAGAACTTTTTTAGAATTAAAAGAACCCATTTCTTTGCCATAGTAAGTCTCAAATTTTTCCTGCATACCTTCCTCGGTGAAAAGGTCATAAGAAACGTCATAAGAAACAACCATTTTCATAATACGACTAGTTAAATTTCCCAACCCATTGGCGAGTCCTGCATTGTAAGACTCTTTAAACCGCTCCATTGTAAAAGGGCTATCTTCAAAAGGTGAAATTTCACGCAGAAGAAAATATCGGAGCGCGTCTGTGCCATATTCTTTCACTATTTCGCTTGGGTTAATCACATTACCAATAGATTTAGACATTTTAATACCGCCTTCACCAGTTATAAACCCATGGTAAACAATGCTCTTAGTTGTAGGCATTCCAGCAGACATTAGCATCCCCTGCCACATTACAGATTGAAATTTAACCATGTCTTTACCAGCAGTTTGGACTGTTTTTCCATTTACCCAAAACTTTTCAAAAGTTTCTTTGTTTTTTGGCCAGCCTAGTGTGGAAATATAGTTCACAAAAGCACCAAACCACACATACATAACTTGAGTGTCGTCTCCTGGTATAGGTATCCCCCAAGAAAAACGCTTCTTGTCCCGAGAAATAGAAAAATCTTCCATAGCATCTTGCACGAAATCTATCGCTTCTTTTCTGCGCCATTCTGGAGTTATAGATTCTGGTTTTGATAAATATTCTAAAAGTTCTTTTTTATATTTTGTTAACTTAAAAAAATAATTTTCTTCCTCTATGGTTTCAAGTTTACTATTTGGATGCAAGCTACATTTACCATCTACTAAATCTTTTTCAGTTATAAATTTCTCACATCCAACACAATAAAGCCCGCTATATTTTTTCTTATAAATATCTCCACTCTTATCGCACAAATTCCAAAATTCCTGAACTGCTAAAACATGTTCCTTGCTTGTAGTTCTAATAAAATTATCTAAAGAAAGATTTAAAACATCTTTTAACCCTAAAAATTTCTCAGCATAATGGTCAACATATTCTTGAACATCTTTACCTTCTTTTTGGCTTGCTTCCCAAATTTTTTGACCATATTCATCGGTGCCTGTGCTGAAAAAAACATCTTGCCCTAAAAGACGTTGGTATCTAGCAATGGCATCAGACTGCACAAGCTCTAGCGCAAAACCAATATGAGGCTCCGCATTCACATAAGGAATGGTTGTCGTAATATAAAAACTATTTTTGTTCATTATGAATTCTCCGTAAAGCTTTACGCTTCTCAACATCATTAATTAATTCCATGATTAAAACAGCTCCCGGAATGGCAAGCAATACGCCCCAGATTCCACCAAGCTCAAAGCCTATAAGTGCAGCTAAGATAACAACAATCGGAGAGAGTCCCACAACTTTTTCTATAACGAGCGGAGCAAAAAGAAATACTTCAAATTGGTGAATTATAAAGTATGCGCCAGAGACCATCAGCGCACTGCCTATGCCTCCTGAAAAATAAGAGAAAGAAACTGCGGGAATAAGAGCTACTAAGATACCGTAAGGCACCAACTCCATGATGCCAGCTATAATCGCTAAAATAAGCGCATACTGTATGCCTAGCAAGGAAAGGGTTAAGTAGGTCAATACACCCACCAAAAGCCCCAAAAGCATCTGCCCCTTTACCCACAAGGCTATCTTACGGCGAGAACGTTCCCATAAATCCACTACATAATCTTCGTAAGCAACTGGAAAAATTATTCTCAAGAAATTTTCTATACCTTTCTCTTGAATTGAAAGATAGAAAGAAATAAGAATTATTAAAATTAAGTTAAAAATACTTCCGAATGCCACAGAAAGAGTCTGGAAAAATCCACCAGACAAATTCACAATAAAAGCCTTAGATACAGAAAGCAGCGATGATAAAGAAAAATTATGTGATAAGTTTTCTACAACATCTTTGGCTCCAGAAAATGCTTCATTTTGGAAATAATCTAAGAAATAAACTCCAGGAACATAAGAAGAAAGCGCAGTAGAAAAATTATAAATTTCAGTAACCAAAAGTGGAGCAAAAAGATAAAATAATCCAGCCAAAAATGCCAATGTTACCGCATACAGGATAACGATACCAAAAACCCTACCAATACCAACTTTTTTAAAATATGGCACTCCTGATTCAACAAAAGATGCGATAACAATGGAAGTTAGTAGCACAAGCACTAAATCTCGCAAAAACCAAGCTAAAAAAATACCCAAGCCAAGCAAGAATGCGCGGACCATAGTCTCAGTTGTTATAGAAATAGAAGTGAAATTACTCTTTTCAAACATACCAACATAATAACACAATAAACTTAAACTCAAAACTACTTAAATTTCAGTATTTTTGTAAATCTCGCCTTGTCTTTAAAAGGTCCAATTAATGCTAAATTTAGTTTATTATTCTTAAATATATCTCTAGCCAATTCTTGAATTTGGAGTGAAGTTACCTTGCGAATTTCTTTTGCCTTGTCTTCCGAATTGCGTATTTCTTTTTTAAGAAGCTCCTGTCCTCCATAAAAATTGGCAATGTCATCACTAGATTCTAGAGATAACTTCATGTTACCTATTAAACACTCCTTTACCTTTTCTAATTCTTCATCAGAAACTAATTCATCTTTTAATTTAGAACACTCTAGGAGAATTGCATTTATAACTTCATTAATTCTTTTATTATCTACCCCCGCAGAAATTTGGAAAAAACCATGGTCGGTGTAAGCGTCATTATAAGCTCGCACATAATAGCCCACACCCATTTCTTCGCGGAGCTTCTGGAAAAGCCGAGAGCTCATACCTCCACCCAAAATCCCCCCGAGCACAGAAAGAATTGGATTTTTTTTACTAAATAAATCATGAGTGCGCACCCCTAAAACAAAATGGGTTTGGTCTGTTTTTTTAAATTTTGTCAGCACATTTGGTTTATTTTGTTTTTCTTTAACTTTTGGTT
>JAIOPY010000052.1 GCA_021413625.1 Candidatus Nomurabacteria bacterium
CAAGACGCTTCTTTGTTTTGTGTGAACGTCTAGATTTTGTCTTTGGACTTAGAGTTGTGCTTCTTTTTGCCATATATTTTTTGTTATTAATAAATTACTCACTTATCATACCACACTTTTAGTATTTATTGTATAATTTACTCATGTATATAGTTTATGCGTTGCTTGGGGCAATTATGGCAAGTGCGGGAACTATTTTTGCAAAACTAGGTTTGAAAGGCGTAGATGCTAATTTGCTTACTGCTATACGGGGGATTGTGATGGCTATTATCGTTACTCTTGCTGCGCTTTCATTAGGCAAGCTCTCTTTTACTTCAATTCAGACACTTTCGCCTAAGCAATGGGTCTTTGTGGTTCTTTCTGGGCTTGGTGGGGCTCTATCTTGGCTATTTTTCTATCAAGCATTTTCTGTTGGTCCGACGGTTGCGGTTACAGTGATAGACAAGCTCTCTGTTTTATTTACTGCCATTTTAGCAATTTTAGTTAAATATGGTTTTGTAAAAAATACAGAAGAGAATGTTCCCCAAGGTAAAATGGTTACTGGTTCAGAGTTAGAAACATTTTCTGGCACCATAACTGCTGTTAACACAGGATGTTTTGCGGATGGTATTTGTAGCGTAACTGTAGATGATAAAGAAGTTATTTTACTTACAGGTTGGGGTGGCATGTCTCCTGATGCAGTCTTGGGTAAACTTATCGGAGTGGAATCAATCGGTGATTTGGAACAAAAAATAGGTGCGCATGCAAATGTTTACGCTGGGTTAAACTCTGAAGGAGTTCACTCACTTTATGGAAATACAAATTACTACGTGGAGGTGTTGGATATAAAAAATTAAAAAATTATTCTATAACTAAGAAGGCCGCCTGTGGAAGCTCGGCTTCTTAGGCGGCCTAGTGATTGTAGAACGTTTAGTGCGACATTCGGGAGGCGATTCCAACCCCGAGCGTTGCGCAGAGCAACAGGAAGGTTAGTCTGCCTGCGCGTGGATGGTAGGCCCCGATTGGGTCACCAACCGTAGCTCGCCAGGCAAGAATGCCAGTCGCGAAGTACGACAGGAAGAAGGGAACGCCCGTCAGCAAGTGAAGGGCGTACATCCAACCGACTTCTTCTTGCTGGGAGCCCCTGATTGCCACGAGCACGATTAGCACCGCGCCCAAGGGCATGGCAATCCTGCCCGCCTTGTTGTGCCGCTTGCTACCACCGACGCTCCAGAAGACCTGGTGGAGCAGAATGAGTAGCACGACTCCTGACGCCGTTCGAAGCAGAAGGTCCACCATGTTGTCTCCTGAGAAATGTCTAACGTTAGTTACGAAGGGCCGCTTGTTCTTAATCAGGTTACTAAAACAAATAGGGGATGTAAAGCAAAATATTATCGTGCAGGTTGTTCTTGTTTTACTATTGTTGTTTCATCAACACGAATAAAACCGTGGGGAGTATTGCCTGTGATTTCAAAAGAATCGCCTTTTTTATAAGCCACTTCTTTGCCATTTATGGAAATAATTCCAGAGCCATGTTCTATTGTAAGGGTATGAGCGTGAGCGTGAGTTTCAGGAGTGTAATGTGAACCTTTCCTAATACCCCAGAGCATTTCTTTTTTCTCTCCATTTTTTCCTAAAAATTTAGCTGGAATGTTGCCTTCAGGATGGAACAAGCCGTCATTAATATCTAAACCGAACTGTCTAAAAACCTGCTCCTCTACATCTGTTTTTTCATTTGTAAATCTAGAGCCTTCCATGTGTATGTTTATTATACTAAAATAAGCTTATGAGTAAAATAGAAATTGCTGATGGTGTGGTGCATAAATTGCCAGAGGATTTATGGAAACACCTAGTTTCTAATAAAAAGGCATTAAAAGTATGGGAGGACATAACTCCGCTTGCGCGCAATGAATGGATTTGCTGGGTAATCTCCGGCAAGAAAGCGGAGACTAGAAATATCCGTATAAAAAAGGCGATGTCCAAGCTTGAAGGTGGAATGCGCCGACCATGCTGCTGGGCAGGATGTATTCACCGCTAGACATAATTAAGAGTATAAAAACAAAATTAAACCAAAGCTTTTCTGTGCCAGAAATTTTTATATATTTCACGGTTTTGCCAAAGGAAATATATATTAAGCGCAAGTAAAACATTAGCAAGCATTGCCCCACTTGTTAAAAGCCCGCCATCTAGAAAAGCGTGGAAGGAAATAATATTAACTGTTATTGGTAGTATAAGAAGCGCAACAATGTCCATGCGGTTCATGGCAGTAAGGATGATGGCTATCAAAAATACTAAGGCCTCAATATACATTATGTATTTTGTAGCAAATAGCATTTCAATAAAAGCAAAAGCTTCTGGGGTATTATATAAGTCTGGTGTAGGCGCTGGCAAAATACCAAGAGCTCCTAATATAGGTGTAACTAGTATAAGACAAAGAATAACTTTCAAAATTATGTTTATTATTTTCATAGTTTTAATTTTATCCTAAAATAGGATATTTACAATGTTTCCACGGGCTTTTGATCTTCGAACCTGTTTTACTGACAATCGAGCACTTGTGCCAAGATTATGAAGCCTTCCTTTTATCAACTGTGTTGTCTTTAGATTGCTCTAAGTTGTTTAGTATTTTTTCAACCTGGGACAAAAAATCTTCAGGAATCTTTTTATCTTCTGGAAATTGACTATGAGCAATTTGATTACGCACTCCTCTTAAATCTCTAACAATATTTTCTTCTTTTGAAGTGATAATTTTTTTTGCCACAGCCAACTTAATAATTTCAAAAGGGGATATTTTCCGAACCGCTAATCCTACATAAGGAACCAATAATGCCTCCAGATTATTAATAATAGATTCATATAAACTAAGAATATACAACCTTGGAGTTTTACGTTCTATCTCAACAATTTTTTCTCGAAACTCGGAATGTCTATCTAACAACTCTTTAATTAAATCTTCTTC
>JAIOPY010000039.1 GCA_021413625.1 Candidatus Nomurabacteria bacterium
GTTTGTGAAAATGGTAAATTTTTCTTTACCTCACTTTTCATGATTGTGCTTTTAGTTGAAGCTACAGATATTATTTTTGCGGTTGATTCTATCCCAGCAGTTTTTGCTATTTCCCAGAACCCTTTTATAGTATTTACTTCTAACATCTTTGCTATATTGGGGTTGCGAGCCTTGTTCTTCCTACTAGAAAATATTTTACATAGATTCCACCATCTTCAAAAAGGTTTGGCGGTAGTTCTCATCTTCATAGGGCTCAAAATGCTGGTGGGTATGCTTGGTATTCATATCTCTTCTCTTGTTTCCTTTTCTGTAATTATGGGTTCTTTGATTTTATCCATGACCCTCTCTTATTTTTTCCCTAAGCAAATTTAAAATAGTTATATAATACATATATATGCGTGAACCAGAAGAGTTAAAAAATTTTTTTACATCCGAATACAAAAAATTAAACCCCCTGCAAAGGGAAGCAGTAGATACTATTGATGGTCCAGTTATGGTGGTAGCCGGTCCAGGCACAGGCAAGACCCAAGTGTTAGCGCTACGTATAGGAAATATTTTAAAGAAAACTGATATAAAATCCGATGGTATTTTGTGTCTTACTTTCACTAATTCAGCTGTTAAGGCAATGAAAGAAAGGTTGCGAAAGTATATCGGGGCTGAAGCTTCCAAGGTTAAGGTCTCTACTTTTCATAGCTTTGGTATGGAAATTTTAGAGAAGTATTATTCTGCTCTTGATTTAGAAAAAATGCCAGAACTTATGGACGAGCGAGATACTGTTGCTCTTTATGATGATATTTTAACTCTGCAAGATATTTTAGAGATTTAAAAAGTTTAATTTCTTTACTTAAAAGAGAACGTATAACTCCTAAAAATTTTGAAAATGAAATAAAAAATGAAATAAAAAATATTGAAAAAGACCCTTCTAATATCTCATCCCGAGGTGCCTCCAAGGGGCAACTCAAGAAAGATGCAGAAAAAAAGACAGAAGGACTTTCTCGCACCTTAGAAGCGGTTAAATTTTACACTCTATATGAAGAAGAGAAGAAAACACGAAATTTATTTGATTATGATGATATTTTAGAATCTCTAGTTTTAGCGGTAGAAGCCTCAGAGGAAGCTCGTGAGTATATAAAAGAAAATTTCTTATATGTTTTGATAGATGAACATCAAGATTCTAGTGGAGTGCAAAATGAATTTTTGGAGAAAGTTTGGGGTGATGTAGAAAAGCCAAATATCTTTGTGGTGGGGGATGACCGGCAGTTAATTTATGGTTTTGGTGGAGCGTCTCTACACTATTTTGAAAATTTCAAAAGTTCATTTGGAAAAGCAAAACTTATTACTCTTTTAGAAAATTATCGCTCTACTCAAAATATTTTAGATTCTTCGCATAATTTATTACAGAGTTCTATTTCAGCTGAAAAATTACGAAGCAATAGTAAGGAAAATCATAATCTACGTTTAGTGGAAGCTTATTATCCTAGAGATGAAATCATTTTCAGTGCTTTGGAAATAAAAGAAAAGATTAAGAAAGGAGAAGATGCCGATGACATGGCTATTTTAGTTCCAAAGAATTACCAAGTGCGAAGCACTCTTGCTATTTTAAAAGATATGGGCGTGCCCACATCTGGGGGAGACAAAATTAACTTTTTTGATACACCTGAAACCGTTTCCTTTTTACGGGTGTTAAAAGTATTAGCCAACCCAAACGACGGCACTTCTTTGGCTGCTTCTTTTTTTGATAGATATTCAGGAATAACTCCTTTTAAGGCTCACGAGTTTTTAAAAAATAACAACATGCGTGATTTTTCTTTAATAAATGTTGTTGAAGAAAAAAATAATTTATTTGAGACTACCAGTGAAGTAAATATTTGGCTTAACAAATTAAAATCTTGGTTGGAGTCTTCCAATGAACCACTTTATACATTTATTCAAAAAGTAGGAACAGAGTTTCTTCTAGATACGGCTAAAACTCACGAAGAGCTAACTATTCGTATTGAAGTAGTTCGGACCGTACTTCACTTGGTTTTACTTCAAACTGAAAAAACTCAAAAAGTGGATTTAAATGGTTTCCTTAATTTTCTAGATAGAGTAGAAAACTATGGTGAAAATATACCACTTGTGATATTTGCTCCAAACGAAGGAGTGAAAGTGCTTACTCTGCATGGCTCTAAAGGTCTTGAATTTGATTATGTATGGATTGCGCACATGGATGAGCGTTCTTTTTCTGGAGGCAAACATGGCGGGTTTACTTTACCTGAATCAGTGGTAGAAAAGGTGGCTAAGAGAGATGAAGAGGTTCTAAAACGGGAATTATATGTAGCTATTACTCGGGCTAAAAGGTTTTGCACGGTGTCTTATAGTTTGAAATCCTATTCTGGAGGTGACCAAGAGTTAGCACATATCGTGGCAGACATAGAAGAGAATTTTGAAAAACAGGATGCAGATAAAACTGAAAAATTGATTTTAAAAGAAGGGGGTAGAGCTTATGTGGATAGGCAACCGACTAAAGAACAAGCAACTGGCATAGGTGAACTAAAAAAATTAATTGCTAAAGATTATGAAGACAGGAAAGTTTCTGTTTCTTTATTAAATAACTTTTTTGAATGTCCTTGGAAATGGTATTTTAGAAATCTGCTTCAGTTGCCAGAACCAAAAACAGAAAGTTTAGAATTTGGGAATATAGTTCATGGCTCTATTGATGCAGTTTTAAAATTAGATAAAGGCCCAAACGAAAAAGAACTAATCAAGATAATCTCAAATCAAGTTTGGAAATCCAATTTTGGTGATGAAAGGAAGCAAAAAGAATTAGAGCGTTTAGCTTTAAAAATTGTTTCAAGGTGGGTAGAGGAACGTTTAAGTAAAATAAGTAAAAATAGAGAGAACGAACAAAGTGTATCGGTAAATGACGACAGATTCCCTCATTTAAGTATTTACGGGAAAATAGACTTACTTGAAAAGCTTGATAAGGACAATGTGCGAGTTACAGATTTTAAAACTGGTGGCGTGCGTAAGAAAAGTGATATTGAAAAAATAGATGAAGAGGGTAGGATGAGTGGTTATTTAAGACAACTCGCCATGTATTCCTATTTAATTAAACAAAGTCCAAAATGGAAAGTGGATGTTAGGGAATCTCGTTTGGAATTTGTTGAAGCTAAAGACAAAACCGAAGCATTTTACGACACTGTCATAGATGCTGAAAAAATAAATATGCTGGTTAAAGATATTGAAGATTATGACGAGCTAGTTAAAAGTGGAGAATGGGCGAGCCGGGAGTGTCATTATAATTCCTATGGCAAAAACACAGAGTGTGAGTATTGCAAGATGGCTCAAATTTACACTGATAAACCATAACCACCTTGAGTTTTAAGTGTTTTTTGTTAGTATTAGCGCTATGTATAAGAAGGTGAATACAAAATCTAAAGAAGAGCTTTTACAAGAAATTGCTGAAGAAAATTTTTCTCGCAAGACTTTGTCTTTTTATAAGTATGTCAAAATTGCTGACCCTAAAGCTATGCGGGATTTCCTTTTTGATAAATTTTCCGAACTAAAGTGTCTGGGACGTATTTATGTGGCTCATGAGGGAATAAATGCCCAGTTAAATGTGCCCGAGCCAAACTGGCAAGCTTTTGATAAGTTTATTCAAAGCGTTAAAGAATTTTCTGGAGTGCCTTATAAAATTGCGGTTGAAGAAAAAGGTAAATCAAGTTTCTTAAAATTAATTGTAAAAGTTCGTCCAAAGATTGTGGCAGATGGTTTAGATGATGCAACCTTTGACCCAGCAGATACTGGAGAGTATGCCGATGCGGAAGAAGTAAATAAGATGATTGACCGTGGGGTAACTGTGATAGACATGCGTAATATGTATGAAGCGGCGATAGGACATTTTGAAGGTGCAAAAATAATGAATGTAGATACTTTCCGAGAACAATTGTCAAAAGTCCATGATATGTTTCGGGATAAAAAAGATGAAGAAGTTTTACTCTATTGCACTGGAGGCATTCGCTGTGAAAAAGCTTCAGCTTGGATGAAACATAATGGTTTCAAAAATGTAAAACATATTAGAGGTGGAATTATTGATTACGCGCATCGGGTTAAAGAGCAAGGTTTGCAAAATAAATTTCGTGGTAAAAACTTTGTTTTTGATGAAAGGTTAGGGGAGAAAGTTGGCGATGAAATAATTTCTGATTGCCAAGTTTGCGAAAAAACTAAATGTGATGATTATTTTCATTGTAAAAATGAATCTTGCCATGTCTTGTTTATTTGCTGTGTTGAGTGCAAGGAAAAGCTAAAGGGGTATTGTGGCAAAATTTGTATGATTTGTGATAAGTTTCCTAGAAAGTTGAATCAATTTTTAGTAGGTCCTAATAAACAGAAACACAAAAATCAGTTTAAAAAACACTATAAAAAGCTGAAAATCCAAAATCAATTGATGTAGATTTTTGGTTACTTTATGTTATATTAAAAGGATGGAAAAGAAGGGAACTATTCATCCACTTTCACTTTTGGCTGATGAAGCTTATAAGGTTTTTAATGAGCTTGGCTTTGAAGTGGCTACTGGTCCGGAGCTTGAAAGTGAACGGTATAACTTTGATGTTTTAAATGTTGCCAAAGACCATCCTGCTCGGGACATGCAAGACACTTTTTGGATAAAGGGTAAGCCAGAACATGTTCTTAGAACTCATACGACTTCGGTTACTGCTCGCGCTATAGAGCAAGCAGAAAAAGATGGCAGAATGCCTTGCGCTTTTATTTCTATCGGAAAAGTTTTTCGCAATGAAGCCACAGACTTTAGTCATGAAATGCAATTTTTCCAAATAGATGGCATCATGGTAGGGAAAATTGAAGATGGAGTTTCAATTGCAAACTTAAAAGGCGTTTTAACTAAATTTTATAAAAAAATGTTAGGCGAGGATGTGGAGGTTGAATTTCGTCCAAGCTTTTTTCCTTTTACCGAACCCTCTCTAGAAGTTTTTGCTAAATTTAAAGGCAAATGGTTGGAAATGATGGGCTCTGGTGAACTTCATCCTAATGTTTTACGAAACCTAGGCTTAGACCCTAAAAAATATCAGGGCTTTGCCTTTGGAGGCGGTTTAGACCGTATTGCTATGATTAAATGGGGGATACCAGACGTTCGGCTTTTTTATCAAGGAGATTTAAGATTAAATCAATTTTAACTTATGAAAATTTCTTACAACTGGCTTAAATGGTATATTCCTGAAGTTCCCGAGGCGGACAAGCTTGCGGATATAATTACTTACCACTTGGCGGAAGTTGAAACAGTTGAAAAGTTAGGAGATGACAGTATTTTAGATATAAAAATTTTACCAAACCGCGCGCATGATTTACTCTCACACATGGGCATTGCGCGTGAGCTGGCGTCACTTTTAAATATTTCCTATACCGACCCTACACCAAAATATAAAATCCCTGAATCTAAATCCACAGATTTAAAAATTGAAATAAAAAGCGATAAATGTCGGAGATACATGGGTAGAATTGTGCGTAATGTAAAAGTAGGTCCATCTCCAGAGTGGGTTGTAAAACATTTAGAGTCCATCGGACAAAGAAGTATAAATAACATGGTGGATGCTGCCAACCTGGTGATGTTTAACTCTGGTCAGCCCACTCATGTTTTTGATTTAGATAAAATACAAGAAAAAATAGTGGTAAGAATGGCAAATGAAGGGGAAGGCTTAATAACTTTAGATAACCGAGATTTAAAATTAAAAAATACAGATTTAATAATTGCGGATGCAAAAAATGCGCTTGGGGTTGCTGGAGTGAAGGGTGGTAAATCTACTGAAGTTGATAACAACACTAAAAATATAATGATTGAAGTTGCAAATTTTGACCCAACCTCGGTTCGTAAAACCGCGCAGTCCTTAAATATTTTTACAGATGCGCGCAAGCGTTTTGAAAATGACCTGTCGCCTGAGCTTGCTTCTTACGGCATGTTGGAGCTATCGGCTCTTGTTTTGGAAATGTGTCCCGAGGCGCAGTTTGAAGAAATAATAGATATTTATCCACAAAAACAAGAGGAAAGGAAGCTCTCTTTTAGAACGCAAAGGATTTCCAGTATCTTAGGAATGGATGTTTCAGTGGTTGAGATTGGTAATATTTTAGAGAGATACAAGATTGGGTATAAAAATGAAGGGGATGTATTTGAAATTGTCGTTCCGCCTTTACGGCTTGATTTGGTTATTGAAGAAGACATGGCAGAAGAGCTCGGCAGAATAATGGGTTACGATAAAGTTAAAGGAGAATTGCCGAAAATAAATTTTTCGCCTAAACAAAATGAAACTTACAATAAAATTCTTTGGGCGAGAAACGACTTATTGTCTCGTGGTTATCATGAAGTCATGACTTATGTGTTTCGTGATAGTGGGGAAGTGGAGGTTTTACAGAGTGCCAGTGATAAAAAATTTTTGCGCACGAATCTTACAGATGGACTACAAGATAGTTTTAAGTTAAATAAAAACAATTCAGCATTATTGGGATTAAAAGAAATTAAAGTATTTGAGATAGGAACTATTTTTAAAAAAAATGAAGAGAAAATACATGTAGCTTTTACACATAATAATGAGGTTAGCGAGTTACCACTTGAAGAATTTTGCCATACAGCTCCGTTGAATGCTTCTTTAGAACCTAGAAGCTATAACCTAGCAACTAATTTTAAGATGTGGCCCTTGTTTCCTTTTATTGCTCGGGATGTGGCAGTGTGGGTGGGAGAAGGAGTGAAAAGTGAAGAAGTTATGAAGATTATAAAAGAAAACGCGGGGGACATGGTTGTTCGGGAACCAGAACTTTTTGATGAGTTCAAAAAAGGTGAAAAGGTTTCATACGCATTTAGAACAGTATTCCAATCTTACGAACGCACCCTTACCGATGCAGAAATAAACGAAATTATGGGTAAAATAGCTGCTAAATTAAAAGAAAAAGGATGGGAGGTTAGGTAGCTTGCCCTCCATAGCTTTAGCGACGGAGGGGTTTTCCACAGGCGGTTGTTTTTACGGGATA
>JAIOPY010000047.1 GCA_021413625.1 Candidatus Nomurabacteria bacterium
CTATACAAGAAGCGGTGAAGTTAGCTCAAAAAGGTGATGTGATTTTATGCGCCGGTAAAGGCCACGAAACTTATCAAGAAATAAAAGGGGTAAAGCACCACTTCGACGACTTAGAGGAATTTAGAAAAGTGTTTAAATAGAAAATTATTTCTATTTATTGAAGAGTTTCGGAACGCTTTTAGTGAGACCAAATAGGGAACCTGAAGAAACTAAAGCAATAACATCATTTTTCTTTACTATTTTCTTAAGAGTTTTTAGAGTTTCTTTTTCACCTTTAGTGATGTGGATAGGGAAGTGTTTTTTAGCTTCAACCCAAATATCTTCTGATGATAATTGTCCTTGGGCTTTTTTACCTCTGGAGACAGCAGGGAGCATGATTACTTCATCTAAACCTTTAAAAATATCTTTATACCAAGGGAGAAAGGTAATATTTCTCCAAGAAAAGGCGTGAGGTTCAAAAACAGTTACAATCCTTCTTTCTGGATAGTGGAGTTTAAGCGCTTCAAAAATCGCTCTAGCTTTTTCATAAGAGGAACCAAAGCCTTCATAAATTAACACTGAACCTTTTTTATTTAAAAGTTCAATGCGTCTTTTGATGCCAGAAAATTTTTCTATGGCTCTAGTAAATTCCTTTGGAGTTATTTTTTTGTTCTCTAGTAATAGAGCGCCTGCCCCGATAATATTTTCCATATTATGCTTACCGAGCAGGGGTGTTTTTATACTTATTATTTTTTTGCCATGGTTCATCAAATCAAAAGAAGTTACTTTACTAAATTTAAAATTTTGCCCATACCAATCAGCCTTTTTGTCTTCTAGAGCATAGCTTATGATTTTAGATTTTGCATGTTTGGATATTTCTTTTGAGTTTTTACTATTCTTTGCATACACCAAAAGTCCAGATTTTGGAATTTTTGTAACTAGTTTTTTATAAGGTTGTATATATGATTTTTCAGTAGGGAATACATTCACGTGGTCATGCTCTCCAGAGATAATTAATACGGATGAAGGATTTAGATTAAGAAATTTAGAGCGTTTGTCCCAGTTTGAGGAAGGATATTCATCGCCTTCCTGTACAAATACTTCACCCCTACCTAAATGGGAAGATTTTTTTAGGTCTATAGGTACAGCGCCAATAAAATAGGAAGGGTCGCGCTTTGCTTTAAATAGGCACCAAGCCAGTAATGCTGTCACTGTGGATTTACCAAAACTTCCAGCCACCACCCAGTTTTCGGTATTTTTAGAAAGCATGGCTAGGGCTTCTGGTAGAGACTTTACCTGCCTGCCGGCAGGCAGGTTTCTTTGCCAAGCTAGAGCTGCCCGAGTTTCTGGATTTTCTTCTTCCGAAAGATGAACGTTCTTACCTATAACTATAAGGTTGGTATCTTTTGGAATATTGTTTGAGCTATATTTTTTACTAAATTTTATTTTATTTTTTTTTAAATACTCTGGAATAGGGGGGAACACATTTTCGTCAGAACCACTGACTATCCAGCCCGCATCTTTAAAAAGAACTGCTAGGGCGGACATGCCAGCTCCAGCTATGCCTATAATATGAACTTTGTTTTTCTTATGATTTGTCATTATTTTGTCTATTTCTTACGCTCCCAGTAAAATAGCTTCCAAGTAAAGCATCTTTCATTCCTACCAAAAGTTCACCGAATAGCATATTAGTTTTTGGGTTGAATTTTTTATTTTCTACTAGGATGTCTATCGGGTAAAGATTTTTTCCGCGAGGGAAAAAGCCAGTGGTCAGGTTAGACGTTGGCACATTCGCTACGCCGAACTTTTCAAGAAATGAAAGGCGAGCTAATTTTTCTTGGTAAGCAGGGAGGTATTCCACTTGGGCGAAGGAACCGAAGCCATTTTTTCGTATTTACCAATCATTACTGGAGCGTAAAACATAATTTCTTCAGGAAATATTTTTTCAAACTCCTCACGATATTTTTGGTTGAAAAATATCTTATTCATTACGTGGGATTCATCACGAAGAAATTGCACTAGGTAATTTGAAACCACTTCGTTTATATCTAAGTAAACCATGTTCTGCTTTTTAAAAATTTTTCTTTCTATGTGTTGGCAGGAGTCTATCGCCCACTTAGTGTAAGACTCTCCAGCTTTTGGATAGGGGAAGAGTCTAGCTAGTTTTCTAGGAGTAGTGTCTATTATCTCTACGAGTTTGTTGTGTATTAGGCTTCTAAAAACCAACCCGTCTTGAAGGGTGCTGGGGAATAAATTTATAGAATTTTTTTGGCGGTTTATTCTTCCTGGTCGGGTGTGATTTGAAAAAGGAATGCCTGAGTACATACCCACTATGTAAAAGTCCTTGTCTTCTACACCCAGAGAGCCTAGCCAGTTGATGCAGAAGAAGCGCGGTCCCTCAGTGACACCTAGATGGGGAGTGGTTTGTAATACCCGTCTTTTTTTTATGGACGCAATTATGTCTGGTTTCCATAAATCTCCCAATTCCAACCTATTTAGTTCCTTACTGAAAGCAAGCACCAGCTCTTCTTCCATAGGGCGTTTAGGGTGCCAAGAATTTAGTTCTTTTGAGTAAGCTAGGACAGTTTTATTCCAATTTTGCTCTATACACTTAGCTAGAGCGTATTTTTCAGAGTCTTTAAGGGCTTTAACTATCTCCATAATCCGCCCTTTTAAAAATATCGGCATTCCTCCATACTACTTATTTTCAAATGTCTTTGCAAATCCTGGTTTCCATATCCCCAGAGCTAAATTACCCATATTTTAGACTAAATTGTCAAGGTAGCTATTCTAAAATATCCTTATTTTATAAGGCTTTTTTAGCTTGACATAACAAAAAATCATTGCTTAACTATTGACTTTTAAATCTAGATATGCTATCATATTAGTATGTCCTTAGTAATAGGCGTAAAGCTTATTAAATAAGGGCTTTTTAGTTTATAGGGTAATTCTTATGACTAAAAGGTCAGGCCGTAAGCGATTCGGCGTTTACTCGTAATACTTAAAGCTAGCCTTTAGTAAACGGGGAACATAATCGCTAATTATGCAAAAAAAACAACTAGTAGCACGTATCGTAGAATCGTTTATCATATTCCCGATAGTAACAATGCCAGTTTCGTTTGCAAACTTGCCACAGACTGGAGTTAGTATCGTATCAACGATTGAAGCGGTATCGTCTCAAAAACAAAATATAGAAAGTAATGTTTTATTAGCTTTAAACAAAGTTAGTAAAGCTATAGATGAAGCAGACTTAGCCCTAGAAGCTAAAGCTAATGCAATCAATACCTACTTCACAGAGCGCGAAATGCCACTTGAAGGTATGGGTATGAAAATGGTGTTAGAGGCAGAGAAAAATAATATAGACTGGCGTTTATTACCAGCTATTGCTGTTAGAGAATCAACTGGAGGTAAATTTGCTTGTAAAAAAGCAACTTATAACTCTTTCGGTTGGGGTTCTTGTAAAATTGGATTTGATTCCAATGAGCATGCCATTGAAATAGTGGCTAAAAACTTAGGAGGTAATAACCCTAATACTGCCAAGCACTATGATGACAAGACTACTTTGCAAATCTTGCGCGCTTATAATCCACCTTCTGTGGTTCCGCGCTACGCAGAGCAAGTTATAGCTATCATGAGTGTCATTGGTCCAACAGAAATAGTTGTTAACGACAAAGAAGTAGCTTTTAATCAGTAATCACTAAAAATAAAAAACCCCGCAGCTGCGGGGTTTTTTATTTTGTTTCTTTATTCTAAGTGAACTAAGGTCATCTTATGGTCTTTTGGTTCAAAGAGAGTAATTTGGAAATTATAATTTTTACCTAATTCTAATTTTTCACGTAACTTTGCTTCAGTGCCAAAGGTAGAGTTATGGACCAAACCAGCTACACCTTCTTTAATAGAAACCAATGCGCCGTGTTTGTTGTATTTAATAACTACGCCTTTGATGATATCACCCTTCTTTAGTTTGCCCTCAAATTCTTTCCAAGGGTTTTCTTTCAAGGCTTTTACAGACAAGGAGATTTTACCGTCTTTTATTTCTATAACTTTAGCGCGGATTTTATCACCAACCTTAAACATACTTCTTGGGTCTTCTACTAAGCCCCAATCAAGTTCTGATATGTGGACTAGTCCTTCTAAGCCGTCTTCTAACTTCAAGAAGATGCCGAAGTCCACGATGCCAGCCACTGTGCAATCAAGCTCATCGCCTACATTGTATTTATTCAAGATTTCCTTCTTCTCTTCAGGATTGTTGTCTTTTTCAGAAAAGATTAGTTTGCCTTCTTTTGGAAGGGTAGAGATAATCATTACATTGATTTTTTCTCCAACTAATTTCTTCAATTCTTTTAAGATTTTATCTTTGTCAGAATCTAAGACACGAGGGTAATGTTCAGCTTTAAGCTGGGAAGCTGGTAAGAAACCTTGGATACCTTGCCATTCTAAGATTAAACCACCTTTGTTTGCATCTTTGATTTCCAAGCTGTAAACGGTCTTTGATTTTATTGATTTCTCTGCTTCGCTCCAAGTTAAAGCTTGCTTAGCTTCCTTTAATGATAGTTCTATATAACCATTTTCATTTTCAGCATCAACTACTTTAGCTTTAATTATGTCACCGAGAGCTATCTTTTTAATAATATCTTTGGCGTTTATAAATTCACGTCCGTAAATTATACCTGTGCCGTATGGTGACAAGTCTACGAAAACTGATGATTTTTCTACCAAAATAACTGGTCCTTCTACTAAAGAATCAGCTTCTGGCCTACTACCACTTCTATCAACGATAGATTTTAATACTGGATTTTCTTCTACTACAACTTCGTCTTTATTCATAATTAATTAAAAAATCCGCCTAAAGCGGATATAAGGCTTAGGTTCTTTCACAAGAGGTGAGAGGGTTACCCTAAATCCATGCTTTTAATATATATTTACTTATAAAAGTATACTACTATAATTCTCCAAAAATGCAACTACCACTATGCTTTATTGTTTGTTATACTATATGTAATGATAATCACATATTTCGGCAAAGAGTTTTTCAAGATTACGCAAGGAGAAATGGTCCTTGCTTTTAACCCTGTAAGCAAGAATTCTAAGTCTGGAATTTCCACTAAATTTGGCGCAGATATTGCGCTAGTAACCACAAACCACCCTGATTATAATGGAGTAGAACAGCTCTCTCATGGCGAGCGAGCACCTTTTGTGGTTTCTGGTCCCGGTGAGTACGAAGTCAAAGAAATATTTATTAGAGGCGTGATGTTGGACGCAGAAATTTCCGATAAAAAAT
>JAIOPY010000041.1 GCA_021413625.1 Candidatus Nomurabacteria bacterium
AATTTACAGAATTTCTTTCAAAACAAATAAGGAGATTTGCAAACATCAGGAATAGCGTTAATTGCACTGGCGACGCTTTGTTTAATTGCAAGAACGCAAAAGAATCTTTCTTCGCTAGAGGCTGTGAGGATATGCGATTCCTTTGGAGGGGTAATGATTTAAAAGATAGTTATGATATTACCCCTGGAGGGGAGAGTTCTCAGTGTTATGAGGCACTCACAGCCGATCATGATTATAGGGCTTTGTTTGCTATTTATTCTTTAAAGAGCCAAGAAGTGTCCTATGTAGAAAATTGCCACTCCTCTAAATACCTTTTTGGTTGTTCTGGAATAAAACATGGTGAATACTATATTTTAAATAAAAAGTATTCCAAAGAAGAATATTTTATTTTACGAGATAAATTAATAGAGCATATGAAGAATGGAGGGGAGTATGGAGAATTTTTCCCGAGTGCTATGTCGCATTTTGGTTACAATGAAACCATAGCTCAAGATTATTTTCCACTAACCAAAGAAGAAGCCATAAAAAAAGGGTATAAATGGTGGGATAAGCTACAAAAAACTATAGGTAAAGAAACTATTAAGCTTGGACAAATCCCCGATTCAATTTTTGATGTAGAGGATAGTATTTTAAATGAAATATTGGGTTGTATGGAGTGTGGTAGGAATTATAAGATAGTGCAAAATGAATTAATTTTTTACAAAAAACACTCCATACCAATTCCACGTAAATGTTTTTATTGTAGAAATAGCGCGCGTTTGAAATTTGAGAATCCTTTTAAGCTTTGGCATCGTAAATGCATGAACAAAGGCTGCCAAAATGAGTTTGAAACAAGTTATGCTCCAGAACGACCAGAAAAAATTTATTGCGAGAGTTGCTACAACAAAGAAGTGTATTAATACTATATTGCGAACATTCTCACATTCTCAAGAATGTGAGAATGTTAATTTTTGATGGCGGAGAGGAAGGCGAGATTGGTTTCTTCGTCTAGTTTGTCGGTGACGATGATCATTAGCTCGGTAGAAAGGCCTAAATCTTTTTTGATGTTTGTGAAAAGATGTTCATAAGGGTGAGGGGAAACCCACACAGTGTTTTTAAGGCAAATGAAATTTGCTTTCTTTAAAAGGTAGCGCAGTGCCTCACGTTCATTTTTTCTTGTCTCTGGTAGATCAAGTAAAATAATTCTCCAGAAACCATCCCAAGAAGTGTTTACTAAAGTGTTGTCGTTATCTAATTTTAAACTATGGAATTTCTTTTTTCCTTCTTTGGTTAGTCTGGCGTAGTTGTTTTGAGGAGAAGCAACATGTTCTATTAAACCCGCTTCATAAAGCCCTTTTAAAGAGCGTGTAATGGCGTATTTAGCGTTTGGAAGCTCGGTAGCTATGTTCTGTAGCTCAGGCAGGGAAACGGCCTTTTTTTGGCCTAAAATCTTCAATATTTTGCTTGAGTAGTCTTGTTTCCTTGGCATACCCATATATTATAATATATATTACATTTTGACAAGCATTTTGCGACCACGAAATACTTGCAAAAATAAATTGGTTGGTATAGAATAAGTTTAGTTATAAAACATTACAAATTAACCCCGACGTAAAGTCGGGGCCCCGACCTGAAAGCGTCGGGGTTATTAAAATAAAAAACATATGGCAAAAATAATAGGTATAGATTTGGGTACTACAAATTCAGCGGTTGCAGTCATTGAAGGTGGCGCACCTAAAATTATTGAAAACAGTGAAGGCGCTCGCACTACACCTTCTATTGTTTCTGTTGCTAAAAATGGCGACAGACTTGTAGGCTTACTTGCAAAGAGACAAGCTGTTACTAACCCTGAAAATACTATTTACGGCATCAAGCGTTTTATGGGTCACAATTTTGAAGACCCTGAAGTGCAAAAAGATTTAAAGAATGCTTCTTTTAAAATTCAAAAAGGCGCAACTGGCGGCGTGGAAGTAAAAATCGGTGATAAGTGGATGCGTCCAGAAGAAGTTTCTGCAATGATTTTAGGAAAAATAAAAGCAGATGTGGAAGCAAAGCTCGGAGAAAAAATTACCGAAGCTGTGATTACTGTGCCAGCATATTTTAACGACGCTCAAAGAAAAGCAACTAAAGATGCAGGCGCTATCGCAGGACTTGATGTAAAGCGAATAATCAATGAGCCAACAGCAGCAGCTTTGGCATATGGTTTTAATAAAAAGAAAAATGAAAAAATAGTTGTTTACGACTTCGGTGGCGGAACCTTTGACGTTTCTGTTCTTGAAATTGGAGATGATGTTATAGAAGTTAAGTCCACAGATGGCGACAGCCACCTTGGAGGACGCGACATTGACCACAAGATTATCGCTTGGATTGCAGAAGAATTTAAGAAAACTTCAGGCGTAGATGTGCGTAATGATAAATTAGCTCTACAACGCCTAGATGAAGCGGCAGAAAAAGCAAAAATAGAACTTTCAACTGCAGTGGAGACTGAAATAAACATTCCATTTATAACTTCTACCGCAGCTGGACCTCAACACTTACTACTTAAAATGTCTCGCGCTCAATTGGAATCTATCGCAGACGAATACATAGCTCGCTCTATTGAAATCACCAAGCGCGCAATGGCAGCTTCTGGTTTCAAGATGGAAGACATGAATGAAATCATAATGGTGGGCGGTCAAACCAGAATGCCAAAGATTGTGGAAGAAGTGAAAAAAGTTTTTGGTAAAACTCCAAACCTTTCTATTAACCCAGATGAAGTGGTAGCCCTCGGCGCTGCGGTGCAAGCCGGAGTATTAGCAGGAGATGTGCGCGATGTGTTACTCCTTGATGTTATTCCGCTATCACTTGGTATTGAAACTTTAGGTGGAGTAGCTACAAAGTTGATTGAAAAAAATACCACTATCCCGGC
>JAIOPY010000042.1 GCA_021413625.1 Candidatus Nomurabacteria bacterium
TAACCTTAGATATGGTGTCGGGGGAGACATTTAACTTGTAACCAATGCCACCTGTTTCTACGATTAAGAACTTTTCTGTTTTTAGGGTGATTTTTCCTTTTATGCTACCAATCATGTTTCAATCATATCATACCTGCCTGCCGGTAGGCAGGTTTGCCTTTTTTAGGCTTTTCTGTTAAATTAGCCTTATGCCAATAACACAATCAGCTAAGAAAGCGATTCGCGGTTCTCTTCGGAAGAAGGCTTTTAATGATGCCCGAAAGAAAGCGATGAAAGAAATAATTAAGAAAATTGAGAAGGTTGTCAAAAAAGATAAAAATGAAGCTATGAAGATGCTATCAGGCGCTTTTGCGGCGATAGATAAAGCTGCTAAGAAAGGAGTGATAAAAAAGAACAACGCTGCTAACAAGAAATCTCGCTTATCTAGGTTGGTGAAGTAATTCATTAATTTTTTAGGTACGGATTTTTTGAAGCTTTAAAAATCCTGAAGTTTTCGCGCCGTCGCGCTCAAAACCCCTAAAAATTAACGAATTACTTACTTTTTAAATATGTCATCACATTTACTAGAATTTTATGGAACTGAATGCCCGCACTGCATGCATATGCATGTGTTGGTGGAAAAACTAGAGAAAGAAGAAGGTATTAAAATTGAAAGCTTGGAAGTTTGGCATAATAAAGAAAATGAAAAGAGGTTACTAGAACTAGATAAAGAGTTTTGTGGAGGCGTGCCTTTTTTCTACAACCTTAAGTCAAATAAGTGGATATGTGGAGAGGAGAGTTATGAAAATTTAAAGAAGTGGGCGCAGGGAGAGTAAAATAAAAATACAAAATAAAAACCCCGACCTAGGTCGGGGTTTTTATTTGAGAGAAAACTATGCGCGTTGTACGTTCACAGCGTTCAATCCTTTTGGAGATTCTTCAGTTTCAAAAGAAACTGTATCACCTTCCTTAAGGTCAGCGAAAGCTACGCCAACAAGAGAATTACTATGAAAGAATAAATCTTTCTGTAAACCTTCTCCAGTGATGAAGCCGAAACCTTTATCGGTAATTTTTTTTATTGTACCAGTCATTTAGATTTTAGTTATTTGTTAAATTACAAAGATAAGCATTTTGAGAAATCGACTCTTTTCGCACTCGTCATTTGTATCCACAGTATATTATATTTTATTAAGTTTGTCAATTGAGGTTATACGTTTTTTCTGTCCTCAAAGTCGTCTAATAGGTATCGTATTAGGAAAATAAGAATTAAAATTAGAATGAACAAGAAAATCCAACCGAATAAAGTTGTTGGCAAGAATGCTACACCATATATAGCGCTAGCTGCTAACATATTACTGTCCGTATTAGTATTTTGAGAAACAGTATTAGTGGTTGTTGTGGTTGGAGTAGTTTTTTTAACTGTTGTGGTAGTTGTGCTTATGTTAGTTGTGTTGCCACCAGATACTTTGAAACTCAAAGTATTTCCAATATTTCTCCATTCTGAGTTTTCTGCAACTGCTCTGTAGTAGTAAGTTACTCCTGGGATAAGCCCAGAAATTTTTTCTTTATGGGATGCAGTTGAAGCAGAACCAATATTTTCTGAACTAGTTTTGTTTCCTAAGCTTATGGTTGTGCCCCACTCAAACCAAACATTAGATGAAAGGTCTTGAGCGTTTATAATTGATGCATTTAATTGCGCGCTGTCGGTAGTTATGTTTGTTGCAGGTAGGGTAGTCGCTTTTGGCGCATTACTAGGGTCGCCATAAGACTGTGTGCCAACATAATCCCCACAAAGTGGAGTTCTAAAACGCACAGTGCCTCCGACATGCACACCATCTTTACTGGAAGCTATGGCGCGATAGTAGTAAACAGTATTAGGTTCTAAGTTGGTTACTAATTCTTCAATATCTCCCTTTTTAGTTACTACCCTAGAAGGGGTTACTTCACTGTACCAAAAGTCATCACCTATGCTTCTATTTCTTCCCCATTCAAACCATACAGTAGTAGGGTTGCTTTGAGTAGAGGCAACATAAGCGTTAAATGTAGCGCTATTACAGGTAGAAACTCTGGTTGTCTGTGCTTCGGCTGTATTTGCAACCCCAAAAACCCCAAAAAGGGCAACAAAAACAATTCCTAGCAATTTAGCTCTGGTATTCATTATCTATATATTATAGCAGTTTATATAAAATAAGTCAAGTGTGCCCTCGGTAGGAATCGAACCTACATCGCAAACTCCGCAAGCTCGCATTCTATCCATTGAACTACGAGGGCAATGTTTTTACATTAACAGTTTTTATTTATCACGTAAAGCCTAATGAGGTTTTAAAAACCCAAGAAATCCATTATTTTTTCTGAAGCATGTTCTTTCATTTCTTCTTCCGGAATGTTTTTAGCAACCATCATGCTCTTGATGTGTGTAATATATTCACCAATAACAGGAACCGAAATTATCGGCATAAAAGCTCTTTCGGACTTTATGAAGAGTTTTGGGTGCTCTCCAAGCTCTGGGGTGTTTGCTACCCAGAAAGATTTTATATTTTCATAAAGAAAAATTCTGGTTCCAATTTTTAAACCTTTATCGTTTAGCTCGTAGTTAACTACATCTGGTTTTTTAATTGCAAAAAATCCTAACAGAGCTCCACTTAATAGAAGCAGGGTGGCAAAAAAGTAATTACTATAAATTATAGAAGCCAAAGCGCTAGTGACAATCACAATACCAAGCGCCCAGAACCAATCAGCGGTTCTTTCTTTTTCTTCATACTCTAATGCAGACCATTCAAGTTTTTCCATATTCATCTTAAAGTATATCAAATATTATAAACAAATGTCTAACGCTTATTTATTTACAATAAATTCAACCAAGACAAAGACAAGCCAGAATATTAATAACATTAAGGCTTCTTTTTTAGTTAATGTTTTACCAGAGGTCATAAAGTGAAATAGCACTAGAGAAGCTACCACCATAAACATACCAGTGATGTAAATTATTTTTTGTGGAAATACGAAAGGATTTACTATGGCGATAATACCTACCACAATCGTAGCATCGGCCAAAACTGTGCCTAAAATATCTCCAATTGCCAAAGAATCATCGTTTTTCTTTACTGACTTTAAGGAGAAGAATAGCTCTGGCATGGTGGTTCCAAGCCCTACAATTAGCATTCCAACTAGAATCGGATTTATGCCAAGAGAGTTTGCTAAGGTTGTTGCCGAATTTACAGTAAAATGAGAACCAATTATAAGGACTGCCATACTAGCTAGGAGCATTAATATGCTTTTAGCTCTGTTGTTATTGTTTTCTGGAACTGCAGTTCCATCGTGACCATTCTTTAAAGCAATATAATAAAATACCGCTCCGATAATAATTAAAGCTACTCCCTCAAATCTAGAATAGTGGCCATCTAGTCCAAGCACTAATGGTAGAAAAAGTATAAATGGGTAAACTACATGATTTTTTAAAATCTTACTTTCCACCTTTAGACTTCTACCAGCTGTAAAAATAAGTATGGCAAAAATTAAAGTTAAGTCGGCTATGTTGGAGCCAAATAACATGCCAAGTCCAAACGACGGGACATTTTCTATTGCTGAATTTATCGCTATAAAAGTTTCTGGTAAAATTGAAATAATTGCCACAACAATAAATCCTACGGTGTATTCCGATAGACGAAAACTTTTTGCTAAGCGAGCCGCATGCTTGGTTGCCATAGTGGCACCTTTAATAACTAA
Organism: Candidatus Nomurabacteria bacterium; assembly: GCA_021413625.1. Lineage (GTDB taxonomy): Bacteria > Patescibacteriota > Minisyncoccia > Phycocordibacterales > UBA9973 > UBA9973. The sequence continues at coordinate 3,706 of JAIOPY010000042.1, forward strand.
AAGTAAAGCAATTATAAAAATAAATAAATTGTTTAACATAAATTAGCTGATTTCACATCTCTGGTCGTGAGGGTCAAAAATAGATTCTTCCACTTTGTCTCCATTTAAAAATTCAGAAATTCTTTTACCACCGAAGATAGAAGGCAAAATACCAACCCCATTACATCCCAGATTATACATTAAAACTTGGTTGCATGGCTCCGGTCCAATGCGACGTATGCCACTTGGGGTATAGCCCATAAGTCCATGCCAACAAAATATATACTCTGTGTCTTGTTTTGGATGTTTGTTGTAGTTGTTGTGCAAAAAGTCATCAATCAGGATTTTTGTATCTTCTTCACAAGCGTGCTTTCGAGAGTAGATGGCATCATTAGGTAGGACTTTTTCTGGTCCAGCTGCGCAAACCAAATTTTGCATTTCTTTACCGTTATGTTCGTATGGACGGCGAGTCATTAAGAAATATATTTCACCAGTCGGGTCGCCAGTTCTTTGGCTGTTTTTAGTAAAATAGCTGAGTGCAGTTGGTGGGTTGTTGATTGGTTCAATATAGCCGGACATATAGCCTATGCGTCCAGCGACATCATGATGAAATTTAGTATCAATAGCACCACCGTATTCATTTACAATAGTAAAGTTTTCAAAACCATTTGTGCATAGAACTATATTTTTTGCTTCAATTTTATTATTTAAAATCTCTAAAACGCCTTTTCCTTCTTTGAGAGTTACGGTTTTAACTGGACTGCCTTCATAAAAAGAAAAACGGTCCTTATAAGTGGCAAAAAGGTAACCAACTAATTCTTCAGAAAAAAACGCGCTGTTTAAACACCCTTTTTGATAAGCGACTATCGCGATGTAATCGGTATTGTGTGTTTCTAGTAACCCTAGAATGTTTTTCTTTGGTGTAACTGAATATAGGTGTTTGAATTCAGCAGGGAGCTCTTTTAAATGCCTCCATTCTTCTGCTATAACTATTGAATGTATAGGTAAACCACCATCTTCTCTTAATTTATTATTTTTTAACTCTAAAAGTACTTGCTCTAAGCTAGAGAGTCCATCGTAACCAGTGAAACGATAAAAGGGGACCTGTAGTTTTGTTTTATTTAAGATTTCATCAAGCAAGGTCCAGCCTGACTCAATGGAACGTTGACCATCAATTGCCAACTTAAGCCCAAATTTATCTACTAGCTCAGTAAGTGGTCGCTCTATATAGCTTGTTACTTGTCCGGCATTGTGTCCAGTTGCGCCGTGGGCTATTTTGTCTGCTTCTACAAGAATTACGCTTTTGTTAGTGTTATGCAGGATAAAAAAGGCGGTTGTTACTCCTGCAATACCACCACCTACAACTACTACATCTCCCGATACATCTTTATCAAGCGGGACTACTGGTCTAGTGCGGTTTAACTGTTTTATCCAAGGGGAATGGTTAGGAATCATTACTCTATATTAACTGCTACCTTAGAAAATTCCTAGTTTTAGAATTTAATCAATTGCTTGTACTGCTTCATCTGCCAAATCTTCAGCTTCTTTTGCTAAATCTATCGCTCTGTCATAATCTTCATCGTTGTATTCATCTTCAGCATCATCTAGAGTATTGTCCGCATCCTTTATTATATCGTCAGCATCATCCACATCGTCTCCATCATCTTCAGCTTCATTTATATCACTTTTTGCTTTACTGATTGCTTTTTTAGCGTCGTTAATAGCATCTTTAGCTTCATCTTTAGCATCATTGTCACCGATTGCATCTACTGCGTCATCGGCTAAATCTTTAGCTTCATCTGCGTAGTCTGCTGCTTTATCATAATCTTCGTTATCAAATGCGTCTTCTGCTTTTTTAAAGTTAGCTTTAGCTTCATCAAGTAAGTCTTCAGCTTCTCCAACTTCTTCGCCGTCATCATCTGCATTTTCTATGCGTGTTTCAGCGTCATCCACGGCTTCTTCAGCTTCATCTATTAAATCTTCCACTTCTTCATCTAAAGTTTCACCACCTGCATCTTCAAATGCATCTTCTGCATTTTTATATGCATCGTCTGCTGATTCCAGAGCTTTTAGGTAATCTTTATTGCCAAAAAACGCTCTAATTGCATCCATTAAATCATCTTCTGCATCATCCAAATTGTTTTTTGCAGAAGTTGTGTCCACATCTGCGTCATCTATTTGGTCGTCGGCATCTTCCATCATTTCAAGCGCATCCTTGATTCGTTCTACTGCTTTTTGTTCGTTAGCGCTAACACCCTTAGATGAATTTTGAGCGGAAGCTAATTGAGATTTTAATGTAGCTATTTGATTATTTAGTTCTGCGATAGTAGAGCTACTACCACTTGTGTTTGAGCTACTTCCACTAGAAGTGCTAGTGCCTGAACTAGAAGCGAGTAAAGCTTTATATTTTGCTTGAGATTTTGGTCCGAAGTATCCTGTTGCAGGAATATCGTTTGCTTCTTGCCACTTTTTTATAGCTTCTTTGGTTAAAGTGCGCAAAGTATTAGTTTCTTTACCTGAAGAACCAACTCCTGAGTCGGAAATAGTATAGCCTGCACTATTTAGGTATTGTTGCAAGCAACGCACGTCTTCACCTATGGAGCCTTCTTCTAAGTCGCGAGTGAATTCGCATTTAGTGTCTGCATTTACATTAAAAGCAAAGGTGGTAATTGCTACGAGAAATAAAATTTTAAATTTTTTCATATGTATAATTTTTAAGTTATTTATAATGTATAGAAAATTAAGCAAAAGCCTAATCCTTATTCTGATTATCTCATATTAGAGTTTCATATTCAATTTATTTAAGTATGCTTATAATGGCAACCAAAGCAATTAATGCCCAAATAATGTTTAAAACGGCGGGTTGATAGTCCTTTTTACTAAGCGAAACAATAACAATACCGATTGCCCCAGTCCCATTTAGAATTTGAAATAATAAAGAATTTCCAGATATTACAGAAAAACTTACTAAAATATATGCAAGAACTATCGCAAAGGCTCCATACCAACCTATTATACTTACCAAAGTTTTGTTCATTATATTTATTATATCAAATTTTTCTGCGAGTGGACTGATATTTAATTTTAATTAATTCAACTAAATATGTGGAGATTCTGATTTAGTAGGTTTTTCTTTACAAGTTGTTATGAAAATTACCATAATTGAATTAGTTACTATCATAGATATTGAATGAAGCATGGTGGCTATGTTATAAGCACCCAGTGTTGTCAGTATTAAAGAATGTCTTAACACATTACTTCCATATAACAAAGGTGACTCACTTTTTGGAAAGCAATATGTTTTACGAAGTGTTGGGAAAAAAGCAATAAGGTCTATTAAAACAACAGTTATCACAGAAATTGTTGGGTCCTTGGTTATAAACCAGGGGACTAAACCTAAAAGAGCGAAACTCAAGAAATATTTGTCTATCCTTGGAGGATTTTTAAATCCATATTTCAAAGATAATAAAAATATAATTACCGTAAAAATTTCTGAAACACCTGTAGCTATTACTGCTATGCCCGCACCTTTTATAAGTTGCCCAAAGAAGACAACACCAGAAACTATCGTCCAGACAAACCATGTATAAGGATGAGGTTTTACTCTACCTTTAACAACATCTAGCACATAAGGAATATTTCCGACTAATGCAAGAAGGGAAGCAACAACTACAAGTACTTCTTTAGTCATTTATTTTAACTTCTTTGAAAGTATCCCCATGTTTACGCACTTCAAAGTTACCAAACCTTATCCATGTCGGAGAAATTTTTATAAATTCTAGTCCGCCTTCTGTCTGCTGGCTGATGGGAGGAGAAAAATGCTTTGATGATGCTAATGCAACAAGGTCTTGAAATAAATCCTTTTGATTCTCAATATCGTTGTGGACAGTGGCAATACCTTCTAGCTGAAGTGTTTGGGGTGGATTTTCTGTAGCTACAGCAAAAGATACATTTTTATTGTGAGTTATGTTTTTAAATTTACGGCTTGTATCTTTGGTGGCAAAGTAAATATTTATGTTTTCATCAAAAGCAAAATACACAAAAGCTGACTCTGGTGTATTTTCTTTGCTTATAGTGCTTACAACGCCAAGCCTGCTTTTTTGCAGACCAAGGAATGCAACTAAATCTTTCAAAAGTTGTTTGTCCATTTGAGAATATTATACCATAGAAATTCCACTAGCATTTTGGCACACTGTCGGCGGGCAGTTTGGTACGCAGTTGGAACTTTCCTGAAATAAGTAATTTGTTATTGAACCAGATTCTGCCTTTCTTCAAGAAGCCGCATTTGTAAATCCTTGCGTGCTTTTATGAATCTTTGAACGACGGTTCCAGGGTTTTTATCTTCATGCTTTTCTTCATCAGTGATTTCTTTTTGTAAAGCATCATATACCTCATCAATGGAAAGCTTTTTATGGTTTAATATGCTGGATAATATGCTTTGTTCTAGACCGTATATCTGGGCTTTGGCAGGGTCCTTGGCTAATATTATTGCATTTCTAAGTCTGATAAATACCATATCTGGAGTTCCTGGTTTTATAGATTCTGGAATTTTAAGTCTTTCGGCTAAATTATCTCTTTTTGCCTTTTTATCCGCATCACTTTCTAGAAGCTCAGCTGCTTTAGAATAATCTCTCGTACCATCTGGTTTTGTTTTAACTCCCACTATCATTCCCGTTGGCTCAAATTGATTTTTCATAGTCATTAAATTAAATGCTAATACATCAATTGTATCATATTTTATTCCAATTTTGGCGGAGGCGGTGAGATTCGAACTCACGGTACCTTGCGGTACTCCTGTTTTCAAGACAGGTGCACTAAACCACTATGCGACGCCTCCATACTTTCTCTTCATCTCTTCTCGTTTATATCCTTTTTTATACTTTAATTCAAGTTCTACTGATTCCATTTCTGAAGCTGTTCCAATTTTTTCTAATAAAACAAAAGGTCGTCTTGATTTAGTAGAAGATACTTTCCCAGAATTATGCTCACGAAATCTTCTATTGAAATCTTTTGTTCTGCCTATATAAAGATTTTCATCCTTTAAACTTTTTAAAATATATACATAATACATATTTTTGCACTAAACCCCTGCCTGACGGCAGGCAGGACTATGCGACGCCTCCAATTTAATTTTCAAAATGGGTCCCGCTAATCAGGACTATGCTTACCTCCAAATTTATTTACCTAACGACACCACTTTTAGAAAAACTCTTTTCACATCACTCCACTTTTTCTTTGCCACACCAAAGATATAGATTATTTCTAATACTCCAAGAGTATTTAAAATAACAAGGGCTATAAACCAACCTTTATGGTCATTTTTTACAGCAATCCATACGCCATATGCTTTCCAGAAAAGCGTCCATGCCATTAGTATTACAAAAAGAAAGAAGTGCTCTCTTATTAAAAATGGGTCTAAGTTCACGTAAAAAAGCATACCAGAAAAAAGCTTTTTATGCTAGTATC
>JAIOPY010000044.1 GCA_021413625.1 Candidatus Nomurabacteria bacterium
TGATATGGCATCTTATAAAGAGATTTTGATAGACAATCAAGATGAGTTACCTCCTAGATAAAAAATTAAAAAGAAATAAGTTTTTCAAGTTGATTTTTTTGGCAGTAGTTTTGTGTATTTTAATTTATTTTCGGGCGGGTATTTTTCATGGTTTTTCAATAGTTACTCATACGTTATTTCGTCCAGTTTTAGTGGTAGGTAATTTTGTTGGTAATGAATTTTCTAACCTAAGTTATTTTTTATCTAGTAAGCGCGCTCTTTTTATTGAAAATGAACAATTAAAAATACAAATAAACTCTAGTGCTGCAGATGTTGCCAACTACAATTCGGTGGTGGAAGAAAATTTAGAATTAAAAGAAGTGTTAAATAGAAAAAAAGATACCATTGATATGGTTTTAGCTAATATCTTGGCTAAGCCAAGTCAAAGTTTATATGACACCCTTTTGGTTGATGTGGGTAGTGATAATGGGGTAATGGAAGGGAATATGGTTTTTGCTTTTGGAAATATTCCTGTTGGTAAAGTTAGTATTGTGCATGGAAATTCGGCTAATGTTGTTTTGTTTTCAAGTAGTGGCGAAAAAACTGACGCTATTATTTCCGGAAGAAATATTTTTATAGAAGCTGTTGGTCGGGGTGGTAGTAATTTTGAAATAATATTACCTAGAGATGTGATTTTAGAGAAAGGTAATCAAATTGTTTTACCAGGAGTTAGTAATTACTTGTTAGGTGTTGTTGAAGGAGTAATTTCTGACCCTAGAGATTCTTTCCAGAAAGTTTTATTTACTAGCCCAGTGAATATACAAGAATTAAAGTTTGTAGAAGTGCAAATCTAAATAAAAATGAAAGAACATCCACCTGCAAATAAACCCAAGATAGACATTGAAAGAAAAAAAACCCAAGAGTACCCACGAGAATTTTTTGAATTGCAAATTCAGCTTGCTCGCAAGGTTGCTCAGATTCTAAAAGTACCACTCTCTGAGGTCTTGCTAGAATATACTAGTTTGTATCGTAGATTTAATTTAGGTAAAAAAACTGACGCTAGTAACCCCCTTTGGCAGGAATTTATCGCATCCATTACTGACGAAAATGTAGATGAACAAGCGTACCAATTTTATCTAAAACGAAAAGATATAGAACTTCCAAAAGAAGGAAATAAGGAAAAATTCGGCTGCTTTACTTCTGAATATAAACCGAAAGAAGGATACGTTCGTATGCACTTTAGTAATAAAGAGGAAAATGGTAGCCCCTTTGACGATGAGAATCTAAGTAAAAGGCATGAAGAGTTAAAAAGGATGTTTGAACATGTGAAAAGTAATTGCCCCGAAGCTAAAGTGGTAAAGGGGAGTTCTTGGTTATACAATTTAAAAAAATATCAGAGATTCTTTCCACCGGAATATACTCAGAATCCCAAACCCACCAGTCGTCGTTTTACTGGTTTGTCTGGCTGGGGGCAATTTTTAGATAAAGATATGAAAATAAAACCAGGAGCTGCAAATCTTTTTCATAAAAAACTCGCAGAGGCGAAATCCCTAGATGAATTATTGGATAGTTTACCTCTACGTACTTTAGAAGTGGAAACAAAAGTAGAGGATTTTTATAATTTTTACGGCATTAAGTAAAATACGATTAAATATTTGAGTTAAACAAAAGCCTATAAAGTTATGGATTTTAAAATACAAAAAAAATTAAAAAATAGTTTAGGTAGAGCTGGAACACTAGAAACTCCACATGGGGTAATAGAAACTCCAGCTTTTGTAGCGGTGGGAACTAAGGCTACTATAAAATCTTTAAATCCGGAACAGGTGCGGGAAGCTGGTACTCAAGTGGTTTTGGGTAATACTTATCATCTTTATCTTCAACCTGGAGATGAAACAGTATTAAAAGCAGGCGGTATTGGAAAGTTTATGAATTGGTCCGGTCCTACCATGACTGACTCTGGTGGTTTCCAAGTTTTTTCATTAGGTGCGGCTTATGGTAAAGATATTTCAAAGATTACGAAAATTACGGACCCATCTTTACTTATCCCAGAACGTTTTGATGATTCCGACGCTCCGCGTTTGGCAAAAATAGGGCAGGATGGAGTTTCTTTTAAATCCCACTTAGATGGCTCTATTCACTACATTACTCCAGAAAAATCAATTCAAATTCAGCACAATCTTGGCGCTGACATTATTTTTGCTTTTGATGAATGCACCAGCCCAGCAGAGGATTTGCGTTATCAAGAAGAAGCGTTGGAGCGGACGCATAGGTGGGCAGAGCGTTGCCTTAACGAACATCAAAGATTAAACAAAGAAAAAGCTTTCCTTGCAGGGTCGCTGTCTACGCCTGTTGGCGTAGCGCTGCCTCTCGCGCCGTCGCGCTGCGAGACACCCTGCAATGAAACTTTTTCTTTTACTCCTGCGTTGTTTGGAATTGTGCAGGGTGGGCGAGATGAAGGTTTACGTAAAAAGTCTGCGGAGTTTATTGGTAAATTACCTTTTGATGGTTTTGGTATTGGGGGGTCTTTTGCTAAAGAAGATATGTCCACCGCAGTGAAATGGGTGAATGAAATTTTGCCAGAAGAAAAACCAAGACACTTGCTTGGCATTGGTGAACCTGAAGATTTATTTATGGGTATAGAAAATGGCGTGGACCTCTTTGATTGTGTGGCACCTACTCGGCTTGGACGCAATGGTACTTTATACACCAAGCAGGGAAAAATAATAATAATGAATAAACAATTTCGGGAGGATTACGCTCCGATTGAAAAAGATTGTGGTTGTTATAGTTGTAAAAATTATACCCGGGCGTATATCGCGCACCTTTTTCATGGTAAAGAAATGTTGGCAGGTACTTTGGCTTCAATCCACAATTTGTATTTTATTGTGAATTTAGTGAAGAGTATTAGGCAGTCAATTTTAGACGAAAACTTTTATGAGTTTAAGGAGAGTTTCCTGAAAAACTATCTAAATTAGCTTTACATTTAGAAGTAGCTTGATATACTAATTTAACTTAAATGCAACCGAAAAAAGTGACCCATTCGCGATAAGCTCAGGGTCATGGTGAGTAATACCGAACCATGAAAAAAAATAAAAGACAAGGCAAGAACTGGAAAAAGTTTTGGAAGCTAGGAGTGGATGAATGGAACACTCAGTTTTTAGGCGTAAACAAAGATGGCGAACTTACTGCTACCGAAGGTCACCATGTTTATAATATTCATGACCTAGCCCTTAAATACGGCACACCACTGCAGATAGTTTTCCCTTTTTTAATTGAAGACCGTTTAAAGGATTTAATCGGCTATTTCCAAGCGTATATAAAAATCTACGGCTATAAAGGTAAATTCTTTTATCATTATCCGATGAAGGTAAATCAAAACAAAGAATTTATTTTACCGCTTTTATCTGAAGGCGCTAATTTAGAAGTAACTTCTGCGAATGAACTTTGGTTAGTCAAAAAGCTTTGGGAGGGGGAAAAATTCAATAGTAAAATTCGTGTTCTTTGCAACGGTCCTAAAACAGACCAATACATAGACCTAATAGAAGAATTGCGTTCCAAAGGCATGAACATAGTGCCTATTATTGAAAGCGCGGAAGAGATTTTAAGGATTTCAAAGTATAAAGGTGATATTGGTGTAAGAGTGGATTTAAACATAAAAGCAGATACACATTGGGACAAAAAGTTTGACCGATTTGGACTTTCTGAAAAAGATGTTTTAAGTCTAACCAAGATGAAGAATCTTAAAATTTTACATTATCACTTAGGTTCTCAAATTAAAACCCAAAAAAGTATTTTTGAAGGAGTGAAACATGCTTTTACCATTTACGAACAATTACAAAAAATACATCCAAATTTAGACACCTTAGACATCGGTGGTGGCTTTGGAGTGCCTTATGAAAAGAAGAAATTTTATACTGCTAAAGGTGTATCTAGTAAAATAGTAAAAATATTAAAGAATTTGTCCGACAAAGCAGGCATTAAACACCCCAACCTAGCGGTAGAATGGGGTCAACACATTGTGGCGCCAGCACAGCTGACCATCTATAAAGTTATCTCTGAAAAATCTATACCAAAAGCTAATGCTAAGGCTT
>JAIOPY010000045.1 GCA_021413625.1 Candidatus Nomurabacteria bacterium
GCGGAGAGCGTCGGGAAAGAATTAGTGGAATTAATAGATATCGGTGGAGTATCACTCATTCGCGCAGCCGCAAAAAACTTTAATGATGTCGTAGTGATACCATCTAAAAATCAATATAAAGAATTTACTAAAATACTTAAAAAGGGGACAGAAACTACTTTAGAAGAACGTAAAAAGTTCGCTGGTAACGCATTTGAAGTAACCAGCGCGTATGATACAGCCATCCGTGGATATTTCCAAAACACCCCATTACGCTACGGCGAAAATCCTCATCAAGCTGGAGCTTTTATTGGCAATTTATCTGAAAGTTTCACTCAACTGCATGGTAAAGAACTTTCTTATAATAATTTAATAGACACTGAAGCGGCCATTAATTTAGTTTATGATTTTAAAAAACCAGCTTTTGCCATAATTAAGCACATGAACGCCTGCGGGTTAGCAGTAAGAGCAGAAGGTAAGCTCTTAGAAGCATATAAGGCGGCTTATAATGCTGACCCATTGTCAGCTTTTGGTGGAATATTAGCTGCTAATAGAAAAATTGATGAAGATATTGCTAAACTTATAAAAAAACAAGAATTATTTGTGGAAGTAATCATCGCTCCAGACTTTTCTCAAAAAGCATTAGAAATATTTAAGGAAAAGAAAAATTGCAGACTTCTAAAATGGCATGAACCGAAACTACCAAAAACACAAATGCGGACTTGTTTTACGGGCATCCTTACTCAAGACCGAGACACGCAAGTTGAAAAAGAAAAAGATTTAACAATAGTAACTAGTCGTAAACCTTCAAAAAAAGAAGTAGAAGATATGTTGATGGCATCTATTGCTACAAAACATTTAAAATCAAATTCTGTAGCTTTGGTTAAAAATAACACTCTGCTTGCCATGGGTTGCGGACAAACTTCTCGTATTGATGCGCTGAAGCAAGCAATAGATAAAGCTAGAAAGTTTAAATTCTCGCTAAAAGGTTCTGCGTTATCTTCAGAAGCATTCTTTCCATTTCCAGATTGTGTAGAATTAGCTGGAAAAGTTGGCGTAAGTTCTGTAATTCAACCAGGTGGCTCAAAAAATGATGATGCTTCCATAAAAATGGCAGAAAAATATAAGATGGCAATGGCTATGACTGGTTTTAGACATTTCAAACATTAAAAATAACTAATATTGTTTTATCTAAAAATAATGCTAAAATAGCTTTATGAAAAAATCTATTCAAGTTGGCATAATCATGGGTTCAGATTCAGACTTGGGCGTCATGTCCGAAGCAGCGACTTTGTTGGAAGAGTTTGGTGTAGGCTGTGAAGTTGCAGTTACTTCTGCTCATCGGAGTCCAAACTTGGCTCACAAGTATGTAACTAACGCTAGAAAAAGAGGACTCCAAGTTATTATTGCAGGCGCAGGTGGGGCAGCGCACCTAGCGGGCGTAGCCGCATCTTTAACAACTCTACCTGTAATTGGTATTCCCGTAAAAGCAAAAAGTTTAGATGGACTTGATTCACTACTTTCCACTGTGGGTATGCCACCTGGAGTGCCAGTAGCAACTGTTGGCATCAACGCTGCTAAAAATGCAGGACTACTAGCTGTCCAAATCCTTGCGCTATCAGATAAAGACCTAGAAAAAAAACTAGTAGCCTATAAAACCAAAATGGAAAGTGATATTGAAGCGAAAAATGATAAGTTGTCTAAACTGGGTTTTAAAAAATATTTAGAAAAATAAAATGTCAGAGTTAATTGATGCAGTAATTAAAACCAGGAAAATTTCTGCAGAAATAGCTGTTAAATCCTTAATAGGTATTAATAGCATATCCGAATTTAAACTACATAAGCTAATTATAGCTAAAATGTCTAACTGTCCTGATATTTTTCCTGAAGGTTGGTATGCTCCACCAGAGGGAGGTGTTAGTGTTCTTTTTGATAAAACTCCTTTTAAAAGGCTGTTATATGGTTCACTCCGAGACCCAGAATATGCGCCAGACACAGAACATAAATTTACTATTGAGTCAGTCGGAAATATTTATCTTTCACCAGTAAATAAAAAAACAAAGACTCTTGCAGATATAGGATTTACCGTCTATAGAGGAGAAAATGAAAAAATAAAACAACATTTAAAAAAATCATACGATATAGTGCGCAAGATAGCTGAACATGCACAAATTGGCATGAAATTCTCTGAATTATGTAAATTTGCTAGTGAATTATTTATTAATAATAACCTAAAACCGACCAAGAGAATTATAATAAGCTCTGACCAAAAACAAAATTTAAATCTAGGTCATTCAATACCTGGATCATCAGAAAATAATTTAATTACAGAAAATAGCTTTCAGGAAATTAAAGAACACATCAGGACAAAACGTGTAAGTGTGGTTGATACTGAAGATTTCATAATCCCTTCTACTTATGCGTTTACAGTAGAATCAAGATTAGAGGACTTAAATAATCCACAAATGCCGAGTGCTTCTTGGCATTTTGTGGTATGTTTTAATGAGGGTGAAAAAACAATTTTAGATAACTTCGGAGAAATTTTTAAAACTGTAGGTATGAATTATATGAATACTAAACAATTATGAGTGAAGAAACTAAAAAGAAAATTTATTCAAAAGATGGAGTAGACGTAGAGGAGGAATCTTTATTTAGTAGCTTCGCGGGCAGTATTTGCAAAAATAGCTATAATAACTCTCACTTTGTAGAAATTCATGATTTTTCTGGTGGGAGTTTTCGTGGACCTAGACCTTTCACTTTTAAAAACTTACCTGAAGGATATTTCATTGAAGCATCGGCTGACGGAATTGGAACTAAGGGAATTTTGATTGACGCAGCAAAAACTCATCACTTGGCAGCTTATGACATAATCGCAATGACTTCAAGCGATATTACTAGATTCGGGGGAATTCCATTAGTTTTTATCAATGTATTTGATACTTCATCAATCGGAAATGAAGGAGACGAAGTAAGTCTTGCTTATAAAAACGCTATAGCTGGGCTAGGAGAAATTGCGAAAAAAGAAAAACTTGTGGTCTTAAAAGGAGAGACTGCGCAAATGGGAGATGCTATCGGTTCAGAAATAAAAGATTCAAAAACAAAATTAAATTGGTCTGGGGTTATGATAGGAGCATATCATAAAGATAAAATGATAACTGGAGAAACCCTGGCTCCTGGCCAAGTAATTATTGCACTTAAAGAAAACGGTTTTAGGTGTAATGGCATTAGCTCTGTTCGCAAAGCTTTAAAAGAAAAATATGGAGCCGAGTGGTGGAAAAATCCTAATGCAAAAGAACATATTAAACAAGCAGCAGAACCTTCTGTTATTTATGATACCTATGTAAATACTTTACATGGTTGGTTTGATAAAGAATTTAAACCTGAGGTTAAAATACATTCTATAATTCACTTATCAGGAGGTGCCTTAAAAGAAAAATTGGCAAAAGATATTCTTTTTCCTAAAGGATTATCAGCTAATCTTTTTGATTTATGGGAACCACCAGAAATAATGAAACAATGTGCGGAATGGAGAAAAGTCACCAACGAAGAGTTTTATGAAGTTTGGAATGGAGGACAAGGTATGTTATTAATAGTAGAAGAAAAAGACGCTGATTATTGTGTAAAAAAAGCAAAAGATTTTTCAATTAAAGCAAAGGTTGTTGGTAAAATTACAAAAGAAAAAGAACCCCAAATTTTTATAAATTCCAAACTCACACCTGGGGAAATTATTATTTATAAAAAAT
>JAIOPY010000046.1 GCA_021413625.1 Candidatus Nomurabacteria bacterium
GATAGTAAATCTGGAAAACAAATTATGTATCTTTTGCAAAAATTACATAAGGAAGGAAATACTATCGTTATGGTGACTCATGAAACATTTACTTCAGAACATGCTGAAAGAATTATTCGTATTGCTGACGGTAAGATAATAAGCGATGACAAGGTGTTAAATAGAAGAAGGGCAGACTTAGAAGAAGATCTTTTAAAGTAATGTTGTTTTCAATTGATATCACTCAGTTTTTATTTAACTTGGCCATGACTTTTTTTGGCCTTTCAATTATTACGGTTATTTGGAATAAAGTAGTAAAAAATAAATTAATTAAATTCACTCAAAAAAGAGGATTAAACTCTAAAAAAATTAAAAAAAATTTAGAAGAGAGCGAGCATGTTGTTAAAGGTTTTTATACTACGGGAAGAGTTTTAGCATTTTTAGCTCCATTTGTTGCTTCTCTAGGAGGAATCAGTGGTTTGTTTTTTTATTTAGTGGCCGTACCTTTTTTCGTAGGCTCATTTTTATTCGGTTTGTTTTTTCTAATTTTTGAGAAAATATCTGGTTTTGCCATTGGTCAGTGGTGGTCGGTTGTGGGCTCAGAACAAAAGATAATTTTAGCTGCTGTTTTATTACTTTGTTCTATAGTTATTTCGGTTTTACTAACTCATATACGTTGGTGGCATTTCTCTAAAAAGATGATTCTTGAATATCCTTTTGTAGCGGTGGCTATTTCAGGAACTTTACTTGGTTTAATTTGGCGGATATGGTCTGTGTCAGGTGCTGATTTAATTTGGGGTTTGGTTGTAATTATTGTTGGTATTAAAGTTATTAGTGAAGTAACTAGAGAAATACTTAGAAAACATTGGGGGGCAGATTTAGTAGCTGCCGCCGCTTTGATCGGGGCAATTTGGCAGGGTGAATTACTAGCTGGCTCTATTATTGCTCTGATGACCGCCAGTGGTGAAGCACTTGAAAATTATGGATTCAAGAGAGCTACTAAGACATTACAAAAAATGTTAGAGTATTCCCCAAAAATAGCCCGTCTTCTAAATGAGCAAATGGATATTGTTATTATTAAAGCTGAAGATGTAAAGGAAGGTAACCGTTTACAAATTAATGCAGGTGATATTATTCCTGTGGATTGTGTAATATTAGCAGGAACTTCTGATATTGATTTTTCACCAGTAAATGGAGAACCTCTGCCTCAAACTTGTACCGTAGGGGCATTGCTCCAAAGTGGTTCGATTAATTTATCGGGTGGAATATTAGTTGAGGCTAAAACACCGGCAGAATTTATATTTTGGTTCATCCGCTTATGTTTTGGCAGTATTGGTTGTGGCTACTCCTTGTCCATTGTTAATAGCTGCTCCAATTGCAGTTTTGACCGCTATGAATCAAGCTGCTAAAAAAGGAATAATTGTGAAGAGTGGTGTGAGTATGGAAAAAATTGCTGAAACAACTCAAATATTTTTCGATAAAACCGGCACCCTAACTCAAGGAGAACCAACGGTTGTTCAGGTGATTGCTGATAGAAAAAAATCTCAAGAAATTTTAGCTGCTGTTGCTGCTATAGAATCTTTTTCTAATCATGTCGTGGCA
>JAIOPY010000056.1 GCA_021413625.1 Candidatus Nomurabacteria bacterium
CCACCTTTCTGCCAAATATCTAGTTCAGATATTAATTTTTCTATTTGCGAATTTAACTCCTCTTGATTATCAAAGCGACGCCCAATTGAAACCTTCAATTCTGCTCTTAGAGTATTTAACTTGTTAAGTTTTATCTGCTCAAGAGGATTTTGATCCATAATTTTATTATAACAAGATGTTAGGCTGGAACGAAAGTCAGTGCGGTGCCTTTTTTGCCGGAACGTCCAGTTCGGCCAATGCGGTGCACGTAAGTATCATAAGTTTGAGGCACGTCAAAGTTTATAACATGAGTAACATCTGGAATATCAAGTCCACGTGCTGCCACATCTGTAGCAATTAAAATATTTATTTTATCTTGCTTAAATAAATCTAAGGTCCGAATTCTCTCTCGGCTTCTTTTGTCGCCATGAATACAGCCAACCTTAAATCCATGCTGCGAAAGTTCTTTAGTCAGAGCATCCACAGAGTGTTTCATTTCTCTAAAGATTAACACTTTGTCGGAGCCATCTTTTTTTAATATTTCATGTAATTTAGTAAACTGCTCGTCTTTACCTTTATAACGAACAACATCTTGCTCAATACTTTTAGCTGTTTCTCCAGAAATAACAGAAACGAAAACTGGGTCTTTTAAATATTGTTCGGTTAATTTTTTTATTTCTGCTGACAGTGTTGCAGAAAAGAAAAGTGTTTGTTTGTCGCTAGCTGTTTTACCTATGATAAAAATCATATCGTCACGAAAGCCCATGTCCAACATTCTATCCGCTTCATCTAATACTACCGAACGGCATGTAGATAAATCTAAAACTTTTTTTTCTATCAAATCACGCAATCTGCCAGGTGTGCCTATAACAAAAGACACTCCCATATTTATTTCCCTGATTTGTTTCATTATTGGAAGTCCTCCCACGCAGGCAACTCCAAACATACCTAAACCAAATGACAGCGCACGAAATTCTGCTTCTATCTGCATAGCTAGTTCTCTGGTTGGCGCCATTATTAAAACTGTTTCTCTTTTATTTTGTCCCTTAGTTTTGGCAATTTTTTCAATGAGTGGCAATAGAAATGCTGCGGTCTTGCCAGTACCAGTATTTGCCATGCCGAAAACATCTCCCCCTTTTAGGACCACAGGTATTGCTTGGTCTTGAATAGGACGAGGGTTTATGTAGCCAGCGCGAGCTATATTTTTTTGTAATTGAGCGTTGAATGGAAAATCAACGAAATTATGTTTAGCCACATATGCCTTTTGTTCCACGTGCTCAGCTTTCTTAACGAAACGTGAAAAATCTATTCGTTCTCCACGACTTCTTTTATTTCCTCCTCCACTTCTGCTTTTTCCACGAAAACGGGAGCCGCCGCTAAAACCCCCTGTACGAACAGGTCTTCCTCCGAAAGAAGTACTTCTTTTTGTTCCCGAAAAACGGGAACCTGAGTGTGTAGAAGCCGAAGCCCCACGCACAAAACTGCGTTTATTTATCATATATTCTTTGTGTCATGGCAATCAATCTTTAGTCACTCTGCGACACAAAAGTCATAGATGATTTCCATAAGCGTCAGTCTCGTTAATTAATAGGTGAGAATGATATATAAAGTATAGCATTCTGCTACTAATTTGTCAATGTCTCTAATGTTTTAGAGATTATCTCATCAACTGAGTTGTAGTAATAAAAATTAAAATTTTTATGGTCAATTCCTATGATTGACCTAGAAACCTTAGAGTCCTTGTGCGCTACAGCCAAAACTGGTATTCCCCTTTTCTCAACCGCGGTTCCTATTTCATAGCCCAGACCAAGAGCAGGATAATCACAGATTGCTAAAAAACAATCCGCCTTCATTAAACAATTTTTAATATCGTAAGTATATATTTCTCTTGGAGTGAAGGGCTTGTTTGTTAAAAGGTCATCTATGCCTAAAAATTCTAAAAGTTCAAAATGTTTTTTTAGTTCTTGTTTTAATTTAGAAACCATATTTAAAAATTCTTCCTTTTTATCAGGAGGTAAGTTTGTTAGAGCGCAACCTATATAAAGTTTGTTCTTAAAAACATCTGCCATATTATTCAAATTGCTTGCCAACAATATTCCCGGCGCTAGATTTATTAAAAAGTATTTCACTTCCCTTTAATAAATAAACATTGCGTATGCCAGACTTTATCATTTCATTCCAACAAGGCTCACAGCACCACCAGTGTCCCCACAAATACACATCGGCTCCATTAGGGTCTTTGCCTTGTTCCAGAGCATTTTTTATGGCCTTAGGCTCACCATGATTTTTAGGGTGGCATCCTTCGCAGAGTTCATAACCTTGTCCTGTAGGAATCTTTTGTTTTACTCTTTCACATTCATGAGTGTCATGATAGTTGCTACCAAAAAAATAATGGCTGAAGGTATTGAAGAATTAAACGAACGAACTGGACACAAAACAAAATCTTTACCAGGCATAACATTCTCTATAGATATTGAAAAAGATGGATTTCCAGTACTGACACTACGTAAACAGCCATTAAAATCTCCAATAGCGGAACAAGTTTGGTTTGTGCAAGGAGAAAAAGACACCACCTTCTTGCGAAAATTTACAAAAATGTGGGACCCGTTTATGGAGTCCGATGGCACCCTACCCTTTTCTTATGGTTGGCGTTGGCGTAATCATTTTGGCAGAAACCAGCTCGGTAATGCTATTGAACTTTTAGAAAAAGAACCTAGCTCTCGCCATGGAGTCATCATAACTTGGGACCCAAAAGATGACGGTTATGGTGGCACTCCTAAAAAAAATATCCCCTGCCCGTTTGCTTATACCATAAATATAATTGGAGGCAGATTGCACATGCATAACATAGTTCGTTCCAACGACATGATTCTCGGCTGTCCTTTTGATGTTTTTGGATTTGCATTACTACAATGCATGATTGCGCAAAGATTGGGCGTGAAACCTGGAGTTTATACTCACACCATATCCAACGCTCATATTTATGATAATCACTATGAAGGAGCAAAAGAAATTATAAACAGAACCAACGACCATAAAAATATAACACTCCATTTGCCGAAAGATTCTCTAAAACGCGCGGAAGAGAAAGATGAAAATTTAGTAGGAGAAATATTAGCCGACCTACAAGCTCAATATAACCCTCTGCCACCTATAAGTGGTTTAGAAATTGCCCTATAAAATAAATATGATTTCACTCATCGCAGCCATTGGTAAAAATAATGAATTAGGCAAAGGTAACACTTTGCTTTGGCATATGCCTACTGACATGGCGCATTTTCGTGACACTACTAGAGGGCACACAGTAATTATGGGTAGAAAAACTTTTGAATCGTTAAAGGGTCCACTGCCAAAAAGAAAAAACATGGTCGTCACTAGAGACGAAAATTACAAAAAAGATGGCATTGAGGTTGTGCACTCACTTACCGAAGCAGTAGAAAAAACTAAAGATGAAGAAGAAGTTTTTATAATTGGTGGCGGAGAATTGTATAAA
>JAIOPY010000053.1 GCA_021413625.1 Candidatus Nomurabacteria bacterium
AAACTTGTTTATATAATGTCCGAGGGAAGTCAAAATATTGTATTCAGTTATCTTTTGACTAGCGAGGAGCATGTATAAACTTGTTTATATAATGTCCGAGGGAAGTCAAAATATTGTACCAGTTATATTTTGACTAGTTTATTTTAATGCTTTGTCCACCTGTTCCAAAACTGTTTCTAGATATTGCGCTCCGTTAATCGTATAAACTACTTTACCGTTTTTAAGAATTACTGAACGAGGTGTTCCTCTAACTCCAGCTTCAAAACCACTATCAAAGTGGTTTTGAACTTTCTCTGTATACTTTCCACTTTCTAAACAAGTATTAAAAGCAGCTACATCAAGACCAACAAATTCAGCAATTTTTGGTAGTTCTTTTACATCTAAGGTATCGTTGGATTGTGTTCTTACATAAATTTCATCTACATACTTCCAGAAAGCGTCATTACCACCTTGCTCCCAAGCGCATTCAGTAGCCTCTGCTTCACGAAAAGCCTTTTGGTGTAATTGTGTAATAGGGTAATGTCTATATACCCAAGCAACTTTACCTTCTCTTTGTTTGATTACCTCGTGCATGGTTGCGTGGAACATTTTACAATAAGGACACTCCGTATCAGAATATTCAACAATCATAACTTTTGCGTTTGGATTACCTAAAATGTGTTCTGTTTTATCTACAGGCTGTATTTTTTCCACAGCATCTTCGGGTTTTGTTCCACTTACGGAATTATTTCCTTTTAGTAAAACAGCTCCTCCTATGATTAAACCAGCTATAATTATTGCACCCGCTATTTGTTGATTATTTTGCATGTTTTGTGTTTTTAATGATAATTTATAGCTTTATTGTATATTATTAACTTTCAGTTGTCTATCTTATTGCAGTATTTTTTGGCAGTATGATATAATTTAAATATTGGTTTATCAAACTTGCCACAGTCGTTTAGGCAGGACTTATAAGTTAGCATAGATTCCAAATAATTTGGAGTCAGAATTAAAAAAGAAATATGTGTAGTTCAAAATGTTGTGGAGGTGGTTGTACTGTTAGTAAAGTTACTAAGTGGTTGTTGGTTGTAGGAGGTTTGAACTGGGGTCTAGTTGGCCTAGGCATGCTCTTCGGTGGTATGGCAGACTGGAACGTTGTTAAAATGCTTCTAGGTAGTATGCCTATGTTAGAAGGTGTAGTATATCTTCTAGTTGGTATCTCTGCTGTTATGTCTCTTTTCCACTGTAAGTGTAAAAAGTGTATGGCAGCTTGTGGTTCTTGCGATTCAGGAAGTACAGAGGAAAGTATGTAATAAATTTGGCTTATTTTACAAAGAACCCCGCCTAGCGGGGTTCTTTGCTTTTTAGGCTAAAAATGTTATATTAAAAGTAACCTTTATGGTCTCAATCCCCACCATTATTTTTTATGTGTTGATTTTTATGTCTGTGTATGTGCAGGTATTTTTACTTGTAACTTTTCTAGAAAACAGAAAGAAAATCATTATTCGCAATGGGGCGATTAAGCTTTCTAAGTATCCAGCGGTTACCATTATTGTGCCTTGTTGGAACGAAGAAAAAACAGTCTATAAAACTATTCGCTCACTTTTTGATTTAAATTATCCAAAAGATAAAGTAAAAATTTTTCTTGTTGATGATGGCTCTACTGATGGTACTTGGAATATTATTTCCAAATTTGCTAAATATAAAAATGTTACAATTTTTCGTAAAGAAAATGGCGGAAAACATTCCGCCCTTAATTTAGGCTTAGAACATGTTGAGACGGAGTTTTTGGCTTGTTTAGATGCTGACTCCTACACTGATAGGGAATCCTTAGTTCGTTTAATGAGTTATTTTGAAAAAGACCCGAGCGCTATGGCGGTGGCTCCTTCTATTGTAGCGAGCAATGCGCATAAAATTATCCAAAAAGCTCAAAAAGCAGAATATCATTTGGGTGTTTATATGAAAAAGATGCTTGGTTTTTTAGGTGCAATTAACGTAACTCCAGGGCCACTTACTGTTTTTAAAATAACCCATTGCAATGATGCCTATGTTTATACTAACACTCCTGGCACTATCAAAAAACTTTATCGCCAACGCTTACGTTGGATTTATGGTTTTATTAACAACACCATAGATTATAGAGGTGTTTTATTGCAAAAAAAATATGGAAATTTTGCTTTGTTTACTTTACCTACTGGTATAATTTCAATTTTTGCTGTGGGGTATATGTTCGGTAGAATTATTTATAATGTAGGGTCTTTTATTTACGACAAAGTGATTCATTTTCAAGCTGTCGGTTTTCAGCTAGGCAGGGAAGTGAATGCTTTTGACCCATTTTTTATAAATACTAAAATGTCGTTGTTTTTAGTTACGTTGGTGTATTTCATTGTTTTCTTTGCCATGATGTCGGGGGCAAAAATGTATGATGGGAAATGGAAATTTTCTTTTGGTATGTTTTATTTTTTTCCAGTTTTTATGATTATTGCCCCTTTTTGGATATTAAAGGCAATCTGGAATACTTTACTTTCTAGAGCTCCAGCTTGGAGATAAAATATGGATGAAAATAATGTAGATTGGAAAAAATATTTAATAGTGTTTCTGATTACTTCAGGTCTTTTTTTAACGGCTGTTTATTTAAGTAATTATTTTGGTAATAGAAAAATTGACCAATTAAAACAAATTCAAGATAAAATAGCTATTGATATACTTTCATCCGAAACCCAGTTTTCACTTTTATCCGAGCTTTCTTGTAAAAATATTGCGGACTCTGTGCTCTCTGGTGAGTTAGGTGAGTTAGGGCAGAAACTTGAATGGGGGCAGGAGAACTTAGGCGCTACTGAGGAGGTCTCTTATTTAAAAAAATATTACTCCTTGCTTCAAATTAAAGATTATTTATTAATGAAAAGAATATCTGCGCGTTGCGGAGTAAAATCAGCTTTTATTTTATATTTCTATACTACGCTAGAGAATTGCAGTTTATGTGAAAAAGAAGGTATTGTGTTAACCACTCTTCGGGAGAAGTATCCAGAACTGCGAGTTTATTCTTTTGATTATAGTACTGACCTTTCAGCGGTGAAGTCTATGCTAGATATCTATAGAATCAAAGATACTAAATTACCAGCGCTTGTGATTGATGATGAGGTGTTGACTGGTTTCCAATCTATAGAGGAGTTAGAGTCTCGCATTAAGGAATCTTTTAAGCTCCAAGAAAAGAAAATTTCATCTTAATAAAGAAAATTCTCCTTGTATTTTATTCTTTTTAGACCTTATAGGGTATGGCTTAAATAAGTTATACACATAATAAAAGTTAAAAGTTGTCAATAGTGTTATACTTAACTTTAGAAGGTCTTAAAAATAATAAGTTGGGAGAATAAATTCTATGAAAACTTCAAATAAAGTTTCAGCGATAGGGCTAGCTGTTTTGTTTGTTTTTGCTTTAGCTGGTTTAGTTATGGCTGCATCTTTTGTAGACCTAGATACGGCTCTTTCCCAACACTTACTCAGACAGGTTTTGGCACGGTCACTTTAAATGGAACTAACCATTTAGGTGATGCGACAACTCAGGGTGCTAAAACTGACTTAACAACAGCATATAACGATGCTGCTGGACAACCTCTCTCTGGAACAATCTCTGCTGATTTAGGCGGGCAAACACTTACAGCTGGAGTTTATAGAGATAATGATGCTCCTGACTCTCTTGCTATAACTGGCACGCTTATCCTAGATGCCGCTGGTGATGCAAATGCAATCTTTATATTTCAATCTGGTTCTACTTTAGTTACATCCGCAGGTAGTGAAGTTGTTTTAATAAATGGCGCTCAAGCTTGTAATGTCTTTTGGCAAGTTGGTAGTTCTGCTACACTTGGCACTAACTCCGAATTTAAAGGAACTATTCTAGCATTAAGTTCTATAACCGATAATGGAGGTTCTGTTGTAGAAGGAAGATTTTTGGCTAGAAATGGAGCAGTAACATTAAATAATACTACTATTGTTGCACCAACATGTGTTACGCCTTCTTTAGGTGGTAGTAGTTATAATATTCAAGTGCCAGTACCGCTTATTAATGTTACTAAAATACCAGACCCATTAGATTTACCTGCAGGTCCTGGTTCTGTTACTTATACATATAAAGTAAAAAACTTAGGTGAAATTAAAATGAGAAGTATAACCGCTGAAGATAACAAGTGTGATGATGTAGAATTTATTTCTGGTGATAGTAATGATGATGATATGCTTGATATTAATGAAACGTGGATTTATCGTTGTACTAAAGTTGTTTCCAAAACTGAGACAAACACAATTAGAGTTCAAGGTTCCACTGATAACGCCCAAGCTAGTGATACTGCAAATGCCACTGTTGTTGTGGGTGTGCCACTTGTTCCACCATTAATACATTTAGTAAAAGTGCCTAATGTGTTCTTTCTTCCTGCTACAGGGGGAGCCGTTACTTATAGTTATGTAGTAACTAATCCAGGAACAGAACCATTGAATAATGTTAGTGTTATTGATGATAAGTGTACTGGCTTACCAGGGCGTGTATTAGGTCACCCAGGCGATTTAAACAAGAATAACTTACTTGAGAGCAATGAAACTTGGTCGTTTACTTGTCTTACAAATCTTACTCAAACAACAACAAATATAGGAACAGCAGAAGGCCATGCCAATGGACTAACAGCTCTTGATTTTTCAACTGCAACCGTAGTTGTGGCTTCGCCTGGATTACCTCAAACAGGTTTTGCGGATAAAGATAATTTGTGGAAAATTATTGCTCCTGCAGGTGTTGTCCTACTGTTAATTTCACTATATTTTGTTAAACGAAAACAAACAATCTAGTTTAAACTCCAAGAAGACTTTTAAACCAATATTACTGATGGTTAGTCTTACAGGAATCTTGTTTTTGTTGTCCCTAATTTATAATTTTAATTTAAAAATTCAAAATAAAGCTGAAGATGATTTACCGGTATTGCTTTTTGAAGAAGAAAAATATAGTTTGCCAGTTAGTATAAGTATTCCCCAAATAGGTATTGATGCGAATATTGAATATGTAGGACTAACAGGAGAGGGGGCGATGGATGTGCCGAAAGGTCCTGCTGAAGTAGCTTGGTTTAAGTATAGAGCGCGACCCGGAGAGCCAGGTACCGCCATTATGGCTGGGCACTCTGGATGGAAGGATGACGAAGAAGCCGTATTTGATAATTTATATAAATTAAAAAAAGGGGATAAAATTTATGTTAAAAGTTTAAACGGGGCAGAGGTTGTTTTTGTGGTGAATAAAATGCTTACGTATGGACCTAATGAAACTGTTCCCGATGTATTTAGTTCAAATGATGGGAAAGCCCATCTTAACCTAGTTACTTGTTCGGGAATTTGGAGCAAGATAGACAAAAGCCATTCCAACAGACTTGTTGTATTTACGGATAAGGAGGAAGCAATCTAATTTTCTGGAGCCGCCTCTCGGGCTTGAACCGAGGACCTTCGCTTTACAAAAGCGTTGCTCTACCAACTGAGCTAAGGCGGCATTTACTAACTAACCAATTTCTTCTTCCTTCTTTATCTTGTGCTTTATCGTTCTTATCTTGTGCTTATAATCTGATATCATTTTCAAAAAACCAGAAACTTCTTGTGTTTTCAAACCGTCATCTGTTAATTGTGTTACATTTTTCAAATGGATATCTTTAACTTTTGTTTTAATCTCTTCATATTTTTGTTTTAAGAATTTAGAAGACCTTATGTGTGTTCGGATAATTAAAACTAAACTCAAGTAACCATATTTTTTTGTGCTTTTATTTAACAGCTCTTTTATTTTTTCTAAGTCTGGTACAAATGGGTGAGCATACTCCATTTCAATATTTTGACCATCTCTTACCAAGACAAGTTTGCGTCCAATCATTAGAATGATTCCCACAAGTGACACAAAGAATAATGTGAAGAGAATATACATTGTTATATTGAATAACGCTTAACTTCTTTTATTTTTGCCTTTGCTTTGTTTAGAAGTGTTTCAATTGTTTCCTCGCTGTTTTTAATGAACGGTTGATTTAGTAATGTTTTTTCTTTGAAGTAAGTTGCGATTTTACCATCCAACATTTTTTTCTTTATTTCTTCAGGCTTATCTAGACTAGCAACCTCTTTTTGGAATATTTCCATTACTGTCTTTTTAGTTTCTTCGTTAATTTCAGCTTCGGTTAAGTATTCTGGCTTCATGGCAGCTATGTGCATTGCTATGTCTTTAGCTAACTCTCCATTGCCTCCTTCTAGGCTTACCACCACAGCTATTTTGTCATTATGAATGTAGTTTCCTAAAACACTACCATTTACTTCATACACTTCACCTAACTCAATATTTTCTCCAGTTTTTTGAATTACAGGGTCAATCATTTCTTTTGCGGCGCCTTTCATAGCATCTACTCCGTCCTTGAAAGCCATATCAGTTAACTTGGAAAGTAAGTTCACAAAATCTTCATTTCTAGCTACGAAATCTGTCTCACAGTGTAATGCCACTAATACAGATTTACCATTTTCTGATTTAACAGAAACGCGACCATCTTTAGTTTCGCGGTCTGCTTTTTTAAGAGCAATGTCGCCACTTGTTTTTTTAAGAATAGCTAGGGCTTTTTTCATGTCGCCCTCAGCTTCAGTTAAAGCGCGCTTGCACTGCATTATAGAAATGCCAGTTGCATCTCTAAGTTCTTTTATTAACTCAGTTGTTATCTCAGTTGACATATTTAGATTTATTCTTTTTTAGTTGCAGATAATGCTCCTTGTTTGTAAGCATTTACTAAAGCTGTGGTAAAAAGTGAAACAGAAGGGATAGAAGCATCGTTGCCGATTATCGGGTAATCAATTGCTCTTATGTTAGAGTCAGAGTTTGCTAAGGCTACAACCGTAATACCTGATTTTTGAGCTTCGGTTGCTGCTATGTGTTCTTCTCTAGGGTCTATGATAAACAATGCATCTGGAGCCTTTTTTAAGCCTACAAGACCAGAGTAGTATCTACTAAGTTTTTCCATTTTCTTTGCCATAACCACTCTTTCTTTTTTGGTGTATTTTTCTAAGCCTCCAGCCAAACTTTCTTTTCGGTAATTTTCTAGTTCGTTGATTCTTTTTTTAATTTCAGTGAAGTTGCTTAATGTGCCTCCAATCCAACGCGCAGTTACATAAGGCATATCAATAGCCATTGCGCCGTTTTGAACTGCAAGCTTAGCTTCTGGTTTAGTCCCTACAAATAGAATTGTTTTTCCGCGAGCACCTAGTTCTTTTACAAATTCTAAAGCGCCAACTAACATCTCACTTGTTTTTTCAAGGTTGATGATGTCACCCTTATTCTTGGTTGTGTATATGAAAGGGGAAACAGATTGATGTCTTCTAGACTTTCCATATCCATAATGAGCTCCAACTTCAAACATTTGTTCTACAGTTGTTTCTACATTTCCTTTGTTTGGCTGTGTTTTCATTGCTTTTTGCATAAGCCCTATATTAGCAGAAAGTTATAGATTCTGCAACCCGCTTATTTTGCTTAAGTTTTTATTGATTTTTTCATTTTTAAAGGCTTTGACCTCACGGTATATTTACGTTAAGATGTCCTTATATGAAGCAATCCAAACTTTTTACTAAGACTAAAAAAGAGATACCTGCGGACGAAGTTTCTAAAAATGCTGAGCTCCTTATACGTGGGGGCTTTATTCATAAGGAGATGGCTGGGGTTTATAGCTATTTACCACTTGGGCTACGAGTACTAAAAAAGATTGAAAATATAATAAGAGAAGAAATGAATAAAGTTGGCGGGCAAGAAATTTTAATGTCTTCCATGCAACCAAAAGAAAATTGGGAAAAAACTGGTCGCTGGAATGATTTGGACGTTTTATATAAAGTTGCTGATTCTGCTGGTAGGGAAGTTGCATTAGGACCTACGCATGAAGAAATCGTTGTGCCGATTTTAAAAAATTATGTAAATTCTTACAAAGATTTTCCATTAGCGTTATATCAAATTCAAAATAAATTTAGAATGGAACTTCGTTCTAAGTCTGGCATATTGCGTGGTCGGGAATTTATCATGAAGGATATGTATTCTTTTCATACTTCTACCGCTGATTTTGAAAAATTTTACGAACAGATGAAGGAAGTTTATAAAACAATTTTCACTAGAGTTGGTATCGGACACATTACTTATCTTACTTTTGCATCTGGAGGAACTTTTGCAAAATATTCTCACGAGTTTCAAACAATCACTGCCGCAGGCGAGGATACAATTTATGTAGATGAAAGTAGTGGCACTGCTTTAAATAAAGAAGTTTTCAATGATGAAGTTCTAACCCAGCTTAATTTAAAGAAAGAAGATTTAGTGGAACAAAGGGCCATAGAAGTTGGTAACATCTTTGACTTAAAGTCTAAATACTCCAAGCCTTTTGACCTATCTTATATGGATGAAAAAGGAGTAAAACATGATGTTTTAATGGGTTGTTATGGTATAGGGCTAGGACGCCTAATGGGCACCGTGGTGGAGGCCTTGGCAGACGACAAGGGCATGATTTGGCCTCACGCTATTGCTCCTTATTCAGTTCACCTTTTGTCGCTAGGTGAAGATGAAAATATCTTAAAAGAAGCAAATAAAGTCTATGAAAGTTTGTTAAAAAATAACATAGAAGTTTTGTTTGATGACCGTGTCGGAGTGTCACCAGGAGAAAAATTTGCAGATGCAGACCTACTTGGCATACCGCTACGGGTAGTTGTTTCTAAAAGAAGTTTGGATGAAAAAGGCGTAGAAGTAAAAAAACGCTCCGAAGAAAAAGGCAAAATAGTTTCATTGAATGAATTAATATCTTTACTAGAACCTAAAAGCTAGAACCTAGCACCTAATTAAAAAAATGTTTGATAAAATTTATAAATTAATTTCAAATGACATTGGCATAGACTTAGGAACATCAAATACCTTGGTTTATTTAAAGGGGCACGGCATCGTTATCAATGAACCTTCGGTGGTGGCAGTAAACATAAAAACTAATCAAATTTTAGCAGTAGGCACCAAAGCAAAAGAAATGTTGGGGCGCACTCCAGGACACATTAGAGCAGTTCGTCCACTGGTGGATGGTGTAATTTCTGATTTTGAAGTTACTGAAGAAATGCTTTCTTACTTAATAAATAAAGCAAATAAAATGTCTCCTAAACTAGCACGCCCTAGAGTTTTAATAGGTGTGCCAACTGGCACTACCAACGTGGAAACTCGGGCTGTTTATGACGCAGCGCATTCCGCAGGCGCTAGAGAAGTATTCTTAGTAGAAGAACCAATGGCGGCAGCTATCGGGGTCCGAATGCCTATTAAAGACCCAGTGGGTTCAATGATTATTGATATTGGTGGCGGCACTACTGACATCGCGGTTATCTCTTTAGGGGGAGTCGTTAAATCTAGAAATCTAAAAGTTGCTGGCGATAGGTTAAACAATGACATCATTACCTACATGCGGGATGAGTTTAAATTATTAATTGGCGAGAGAACTGCGGAGATGGTAAAGATTGAAATAGGCTCAGTATTATCGGGAGAATATATGGAAACAGAAGTTCAAGGAAGGGATATTTTAACTGGGCTACCACGTGAAGTAGTGGTTACCGATGCTGACATACGCGAAGCTTTTAGTTTATCTATTAGGGAGTTAATAGAAGGTATTAAAGATATGCTGGAATCAATTCCTCCTGAAATACTTTCTGACATAATGCAAAGGGGTATAACCCTCTCTGGTGGCGGAGCACTACTACCTGGGTTAGATAGGCTTTTGCAAAATGTTTTAAAAATTCCAGT
>JAIOPY010000054.1 GCA_021413625.1 Candidatus Nomurabacteria bacterium
GAAAACTCTATGGCAATAGTGGGAATATTTATATTCTATATTACCTTAAACAATTTACTTGTTTTTTCTTTAGATGAATTACTTCAAATATTCTCCGACAGTGAAAAAGTTGGCAAGATTCGTGGATTTTATTTAACAAGCATTAACCTAGCTTGGGTATTAGCGCAATTATTTTCAAGCAAGGTGCTTACAGGGTCAAATTTTCCATTATTGTATCTGATATCTTTTGGAATAATGATGTTATTTTTCCTACTTACCTTCTTTGGCTTGAAAAAAATTCCTGACCCAAAGTATGATAAATTGCCAGCGTGGAAGTCAATCAAAGAATTTATAAAAAATAAAAATCTGGCTCGTGCTTATAAAATAAATTTCTTATTACAATTCTTTTATTCTTGGATGGTTATATATACACCTATCTATTTATCCTTGCACTTAGGTTTCGCATGGAGTGAAATTGCAACCATATTTACTATCATGCTACTACCATTTGTATTTTTACAAATACCAGCAGGAAAGTATTCTGACAAAATTGGAGAAAGAAAAATAATGATGTTTGGTTTTATTATAATTTCTCTTGCAACTCTATCTCTTTTCTTTATCACTAGACACGAAATCTGGATTTGGGCAGTAGCGCTACTTATGACCAGAGTTGGCGCAGCGATTATAGAAATAATGATTGATGTTTATTTTTTCAAACACATTAAAAAAGAAAATGGTGAACACATTGGAATTTATCGCAACGCTTCACCTATGGCTTACATTCTCGGACCTTTGTCTGCGTCAATATTATTTTTAATAATCCCCTCTTTTGAATTTATTTATTTAGTATTGGGGGCAATAATGTTCTATGGGGTGTATCTTTCTTCTACAATAAAGAAGAGTGATGTCTAGGATTTTTCTTAAGCAAGTGATTTTTGTAAATTTTTTCTTTGTAAGGTCGTAGCCGAACGATTTTTACATTAAGACCATGAGCTTTCAAATCTTTTTTTAAGTTTTTAACGTAATTTTTCTGGTCATAACCAAGAGCAATGACATCTGGACGCTCTTTTACAATGTGTGGAATGTGATTTTTAAGACCAGAGATAACAACTTTATCAACTAAACTAGATTTTTTTAGCAACAACAATCTTTTTTTTAGAGATAAGACAGGGTATTGCCCTTTTATCTTTAAAATATTTTTATTTCGCGCAATTGAGACTATCAGAAACGGAAGTTTTGCTAAATTTCGGGCTTGTTGGAAGAAATTAAGATGCCCTCTGTGTAAACCATCAAAGGTGCCAAAAGCCATTATCCGAGTCTTTATTTTTTTGACTGACATACAGGTATTATAGCAAAATTCTAAAGGATTTTTTAGCTTAAGTATTGACGATATTGGAATGACTTTTTGTGATAATAATTTTAGAGATATTCACTTGCGAATGCTTACACAAGATAGGTATAATGATACTCTATGACAATAACAATTACCAAAAGAGACGGGTCCAGAGTTCCATTCAATGCGGACAAAATCAACAAATCTATTGAACGAGCTTGTCACGGCATAGCTGACCCGATATCAAAGGTAATTCAAATTGCTACGGAGACAAAACTTACTCTATATGATGGCATAACTACCGAAGAAATGGACGCAGCAACCATAAATGCTGCCCTGCAAAATGCTCAATTCGGTTTTGAGTTTGATAAAATAGCCACTCGCCTACTTTTGAAGGTAATTTACAAGAAAGTTATCGGAGATTATGACAGTGATGAGTCAAAAAATGTATCTACGGAAGAATTTTCTAAAATGCACAACGCACATTTTAAAGAATACGTGCTAGATGCTGTTGAAAGAAATTTATTGGATAAAAGAATGATAACAACTTTTGACCTTGATGCTCTAGGTAATTATTTAAAAGTTGAGAACGACGAACTATATAAATATTCTGGACTCTCAACAATGCAGAATCGTTACTTAATGAAGAATGAAAAACAAGAACCCCTAGAAACTCCACAATATTTTTGGATGCGAGTAGCCATGGGTATGTCCCTCAATGAAAAAAACGCTACGGAGTGGGCAAAAAAGTTTTATGACAAAATGTCTAAACTAGAATACTTGTCCGCAGGCTCTTCAAACATTGGCGCCGGCACTCCAAATCCAAAACTTTCAAATTGCTTTTTGATGGAAATGCATGATGACATGGAACATATCGGCAAAACTGTTTCTGATGTTTTGCTTTTATCTAAAGCAACAGGTGGTATCGGACTTTCTGTCACCAAGCTTCGCGCAGAAGGTTCTGTTTTGAAATCTAATAACACTGTATCTTCTGGACCTGTTCCTTTCATGCACATCATAGACTCTGCGGTGCGCGCGGTGCAACGAGGTGGTAAGAAAAAAGGTGCTCTGTGTTTTTATATGGAGAACTGGCACTTAAACTTCCAAGATTTCATAGACTTAAAACAAAACAACGGTGATGACTACCGCCGAACTCGGACTGCAAACACCGCAGTGTTTATTTCCGATGAATTTATGAAAAGAGTGCTAGAAGGCGCGGATTGGTATCTATTTGACCCTAAAGAAGTGCAAGACTTAAATGAACTTTACGGCAAAGAATTCTCAAAAAGATACAACGAGTATGTTGAGATGGCAAAACAAGGTAAAATTAAAATGTATAACGTAATTCCTGCTCGCCAACAATATAAAAATATCCTTGTTTCTTTGGAAACTACCTCCCACCCTTGGCTTACTTGGAAAGACTCAATTAATGTCCGCGCTTTGAACAACAATACCGGAACTATTCACTGTTCTAACCTTTGCACTGAAGTAACCCTACCTACAGACAGAGACAATGTAGCTGTTTGCAACCTAGTTTCTATAAACCTTGCAAAACACATTGTAAATGGTCAGATTGACTGGCACCGTTTAGAAGAATCTGTGCGTCTGGCTACTCGCCAGCTTGATAACTTGGTTGATATTAACCAACTCCCAATCCCTGAAGCGCGCCGCGCTGACTCTGAAAACAGAGCTGTGGGCTTGGGGCTAATGGGCTTTGCTGATTCTATTGAACAATTAGGTTATTCTTATGAAGACAATGAAGCTTATGATTTTGCTGACCAAGTTTTTGAATTTATTTCTTACATGTCTATAGATGAGTCTGCAAACTTAGCAGAAGAACGCGGGGCTTATAAAAATTTCAAAGGTTCAGGCTGGTCTAAAGGTGAAGTGCCTCCAGATACTCTAAAAAAACTAGAAGCAGACCGCGGACGAGAATTAACCGTAAAGAAAGAATCAGCAAAATTGCTTCCTAGTTTAGATTGGGATGCAGTTCGTACTAAAGTTAGAAAAGGAATTCGTAATGCTACCCTTCTTGCAATCGCACCAAACGCAAACATTGGACTAGTAGCAGGCACCTCTCCTGGCATTGACCCAAGATTTACCCAAATGTTTTCTAGAAATAAAATATCGGGTAAATATTTAGAAGTAAATCCAAACATGATGGAAGCTTTGAAAAAAGAAAACTTATGGGAAAAAACTAGAGAACAAATTTTAGAAAATCATGGTGATATTGAAGCAATCGTAGAAATCCCAGACCATATCAAAAGAATCTACAAAACAAGCTTCTCCGTTTCCCCTTACGCATATGTTGAAGTTGCAGCTCGCGCTCAAAAATGGGTGGATATGGGCATATCTCGCAATATGTATTTAGACATTCGCGACATTGATGAAATTATGAATATCTACACTACTGCTTGGGACAAAGGACTTAAGACAACATATTACTTACACATGAAGCCTCGCCATAGTGCTGAACAATCAACAACAGTTGTAAATAAATCAGAGGCATTAGGTAAAAGAGGTTTTGCAGCACTTCGGGACAAACCAAAAGTAGTAGAAGAAATTAAAACTCCAGAAGTTGTTGCTACCCCTGCTACACCTTTTGTTGCACCAGAGGTGGTTCCTATGAAAACAACAGACAGCTCTAAGGTAGATATAGCTGAAGACCCGCAAGAAAAGTTCTTGTGTGAGAGTTGTCAATAATAATTATTAGTTAAACGAAAATAAATATATGATTTTAGGAAAAGCGTCTCCAACCGACATGAATTTGCATCCCATGCACTATAAATGGGCTTATGATTTGTATAATCAGGCAGTTAGAAACAGTTGGTTCCCACACGAGATACCTTTGGGTGAGGACTTGGCAGATTGGAAGTTAATGACTGAAGATGAAAGGCATGCTGTGGAATTTTTAATGGCTTTCTTTAACCCAGCAGAGCTTATAGTGAATCGCTCACTCGCTTTGGGTGTATATCCATATCTAAAATCTCCTGAATGCCACCTATACCTTGCAAAACAAATGTTTGAAGAGGCAAACCACTGTGTTTCTTTTGAATACGTGCTAGAGACCTTCCCTCTTGATAGAGAAAAAGTTTACAGCAAACACTTGGAGCTACCTTCAATGAAAAAGAAGGAAGACTACATAAATAAATTCCTTATTAGAATGACCGAAGACAGCCTAGATATTGAAACTCCAGAAGGTAAGAAAGATTTCTTACGTAACTTGGTTGCTACCAACATCGTCATGGAAGGAACTTGGTTTTACTCTGGATTCATGGTGGCGCTATCTTTCCGCCAAAGAAACCAGTTGCGAAACTTGGGCTCAATGATTACCTGGGTATTGCGCGACGAGAGTTTGCATTTAAAATTCGGCATCCAACTTATACACACAGTTTTAGAAGAAAATTCTGAACTTTTAACTGGCGAATTCGCGGATGAAATACGAAATATCATAATTGAAGGAGTAAATCTTGAAGTGAATTACAATAAAGACATGTTCCCTAAAGGCATCCTTGGACTGAACGCTGATTATGTGAATCAATACGTGCAATATGTAGCAGACAGACGCCTTGAAGAATTAGGTCTAGAGCCCCATTTCAACGTAACCAACCCAGCAAAATGGATGTCCACTGCTACCGACGTATTTGAATTGGTTAACTTTTTTGAACAGCAAAATACATCTTATGAAGTGGATGCACACGGACATAAAGTAAAAAAACACGAAGATAAAAAAGAAGAATAGATATTCTAAAATACACAAAATAAAAACACCCCATTATGGGGTGTTTTTTATTTTAAAGTTACATCACCAG
>JAIOPY010000065.1 GCA_021413625.1 Candidatus Nomurabacteria bacterium
CAGTAGCAAATGCGTTAGGAGCGCTGTCTTCTATAACATAGACTTTTGGCATAGGTAGTCCTGCGGTAATAGATAAATTTTCAACCGTTGTATATAAATCAAAATATTTTGCTCTTTCCGCTAATTTTGCGCCAGAGAGTTTGATAACCAATTTGTCTGAAAACCAATAAGAAGAAACATTCATAACAATACTAAAAATTACAAAGAAATATAAAATATTTGGATTATTGTAGTAATAGCTAAAAAACCAACCTAAAGCAATAACCACTACAAAAAACATGGTCATCAACAACCAAGTCTTTGTAATATTTTGACTTTGATGAGTATAAAGAGTTGCCATAAATTAGGAGGTAGGTTTTGTAGAAAGGTACCTATCAATTACGTATTTGATATAAGACCCACTACAACCTTTATTTTCTATTTTACTTTGGTTAAAATTATTTTCTGTAAACACAATACCAATTCCATAAGAATATATTTCCGCAACATATTTAGCTCCTCCAGTTAAGCTAGGCGGCACAAAAGAAAAGGTGTTGGAAGTAGTATCTTGAGAAAAAATACTTACAACAGACACAGGGCATGAAATATATTTGCCAGATAATTTTTCTTTAGTATCTGGGTCTGTAACCAGAGTATCTGGACCATAAGATATTTTAAAATTGCATTTTTCACCATCCTTTATGATTTCAAATATGTCGGGCAAGTGAGAGTGCTTAAAAACACCCCTAGAGTTATCACAAGTAGCTAAACTATTACTCAAACAATTCAAAACTTCATTATTCTCATAAGTAGAAGGAACTTTTAAATCAGGCTTGGCTGTTGTTCCACAGTCCTTACTTTGGTAAGGCACATCCACAATAATATTTTGCGGTATTGTTTCCTCTGTGCTAACAATTTTTTCTGTACCCATATATGAATTCCATAAATCTATTATAGGAGCACGGAAAAAATACCAAACAGTAAAGCAAATTACGCCAAGAATTAATAACGTTAAAATAGTTTTCCATAGCCATGAAAAGTTTCTTCTTTTTACAGGACCACCAACAAAACTCTGCACTACAGTCACTGCTTTGAAAGCATCACTACAATCAACGGGACTCCAACCGTTTACCAGTAAAGATTTTTCTATATCTTCGCGGACTCTGCCTTTTGCAAGCTCCCCTCGTATATATTCTTTAAGTTCTGGTGTAACCATAAAATTAATTAATTCTTAGAATTTTACTTCAACCGTCTTTTGAGCGGCATCATTATCAGCCAAATCAAAGAATTCAATTTGTTTAAAGCCGAAAGATTTTGCAATAACATTCGCTGGGAAAGTTTCTACCTTGGTATTTAAATCACGCACATTGGTATTATAAAACCTGCGCGCAGCTTGAATTTTGTTTTCCGTATCAGAAAGTTCACGTTGAAGTTCTAAGAAGTTAGTATTTGCTTTCAAATCTGGGTAAGCTTCCGAAATCGCAAAAAGAGATTTTAGAGCTCCAGATAACATGTTTTCCGCTTGTGCGTGTTCCGCGGTTGGACCGCTTGCACCCATAGCCATGCTTCTAGCTTTTGTTACATTTTCAAAAGCAGAAGATTCGTGAGTAGCATAACCCTTAACAGTATTCACCAAATTTGGAATTAAATCATATCTTCGTTTTAGCTGAACTTCAATATCTGCCCAAGCCTCTTGCGCCCTATTTTTAAGAGATACAAAGCTGTTATATATATAAATTACCCACAAAACCAAAACTCCTGCGATAATAAATAAGTATTTCATGGGCATATGATAGCACAAAAAAGAGTAAAATTCTACTTCTTATTCTGCCAATCTTCCACCAAAACAAGTAGTGGAGAAGCTAAAAATATAGAAGAGTAGGTTCCAAAAAACATACCTGTTGTTAACATTAGTGCAAAATACTTAGTGGAAACTGGACCAAAGAAAAACAATGCCAAAAGAACCAAAATAACAGTAAAAGAGGTAGAGATGGAACGAACGAAAGATTGTTCCAAGCTTTGCCCAACTATCTCGTTAAAATTAACTTTTACATGAGTTGCATGGTTTTTCAAATTTTCTCTAATACGGTCAAAAATAACTATAGTATCAGAAACTGAAAGTCCTAATATTGTAAGAATTGCGACTACAAACAAAGTATCTACTTCTGCTCCATAAAAATGTGAGAGAATAACGAAAAGACCAATAGGAATAAGAATATCGTGTAAAAGAGTCACTATCGCTATTAAACCATAACGCCAAGATGAAACTGGTTTAGAAACTTTTCGGAATGCAAAAGCAATAAAACATATAATTGCGAGCGAGACTAATACAATCGCCACAACAGCTTTTCTGGTAAGCTCCCTACCAACAGAAGGACCAATGGAATTAAAATTGGTTTCAGTTAGTTTATTTTTACCATCCACAGAAAGAGTTTTCAAAAGCAAAACATGTTCTTCTTCAGTTAAATCGCGAGATTTAACCAAGTAACCCATTTCTCCCGTTGGTTGTAATAATACAGAACCTAAATTTAATGTTTCCAAAGATTTTTGTAAATCTTCTTGTAAAGGACGTTCATTTTCATAAACCACTTCCGTCAATGCACCACCTTTAAAATCAATACCTATTTTTAATCCAAAAATAAATAAGGACGCAATAGATAAAACAACTAAAGCTATTGATAAACTAAGGAATATTTTTTTGTATTTTATGATAAACATATTTTTATTTACTCAATCCACTTGAAAACAAAAATCGCATTACCTTGCTATCTGATTTAAAGTGAACAACTGAAAGAAATATTTTACTGATAGTAATCGCAGAAAACATTGAAACCAGAACACCCATGCCTAAGGTTAGCGCAAAACCTTTAATTAAAGATGTTCCAAACCAGAAAAGGATAAGCGCAGTTATTATGTTTGAAGTATTAGAATCACGAATTGAAAACCAAGCACGAGAAAAACCTGCAGAGACAGCATCGGTGATAGCTCTACCAGCGCGCAACTCTTCTTTAATGCGTTCAAAAACAAGCACATTCGCATCCACGGCTATACCTATTGAAATGATAAAACCAGCAATACCAGCAGCGGTTAGAGTAACTGGGATAAGTTTAAATAAAGTAAGCATTATAACTATAAAAATACAAAGGGATATGGTGGCTACCAGCCCTGGCAAACGGTACCAAATAATCAAGAATAATGCCACCAATAAGAAGCCTGCGATGGTAGCCTTTACTCCTGCATCAACTGCATTGTCGCCTAAAATAGCGCCGATGGTTTGTTTAGAAAGTAAGCTTATAGGCACAGGCAAGGCTCCAGAATTTAAACGTCCAACTAATTGTTTTGCTTCAGTAGGAGTGAATCCACCTGAGATAATAGCTTGACCATTAGGTATTTCTTCTCTAACTACTGGAGTAGATATCGGACTGCCATCTAAATAAATAGCAATAATTTTACCAATATTTTCTTTAGTTATCTGGGCAAAAAGTTGCGTGCCCTCTGTATCAAATTGCAAACTAACTCGTGGCTGACGAGTTGTAACATCAAACTCCACAGATGCTTTTTGTAAATATCTTCCAGTTAAAGGTGTAGAAACAAAGTCTAGACTAGCATCTAAAACTAAAGTGCCGTCTGCATTCACTTTTGCTTTTTGTTTTGCGTCTTTAGGAGCTTCAATTTTAAATTCTAAAAGCGGAGTTTGCCCAATCATACTGATAGCTTTGTCTAAGTCAGTAACACCTGGAAGGTCCACTATTAACTTTTCTTCTCCACCTGAAACAAAGCCACTGCCTTGCACCTGAACCACTGGTTCGGAAACTCCGAAAAGATTTACCCTACGTTCAATAACATCACGCAATGCATCCATGGAGTCGGAAACTGAATCCACTCCTGAAACATCTGCTTTATAAACCAAATGGCTACCACCTGAGAGGTCTAACCCCAAGCGAAATGGATGATTTTTGAAAAATGATTTTTCGTTTGCAAAATTGCTATTCAACTGTGGTTCAGACTTAAAAACAAAGGTCGCGAAACCTGCTCCAAGTAAAAGTATGAAAATAGCTAAAATTACCCTCTTTACCATAAAATATACAGCTATTCTATATGTTTTTAAAGAAATACGCAATTAGCGCGCCTAAAACAATACCACCCAAAATATCTATAGGAAAATGCACTCCGGAAATGACTCGGGCAAGACTTATCAACAAAGCAAATAACATAAATATGTAACCAACTTTTTTATGATAGAAAAATATCGCCACTGCTAGGGCGGTAAAAAAAGTAGCATGGCCGGAAGGAAAGGCAAAGCCTGTTTCAGATAAAAGTGCTTGAACATTTGAAAATTCAACAAAAGGACGTGGTGTATGAATTATGAGTTTTAATAGTCTAGCAATCACCCAAGCAAAACCTGAAGTAATAAAAACTAAAATAATTTCTTTTTTCTTTTGTAAAAAATCCTGCCATGGATTTTCTGCCTTAAAGATTTCATGATGAAAAAGCAAAAAAAGCCCTGCAAGTATTATGACAATGTAAGGGAAAATATCAGCAGTAAAAATAACTAGCCAATCAAAAATAGCGGATTTATGTGAAAAATTATATAAAAAGAAAAAAATTACGTCATTCATTTAATTAGTATTATATCATTTCATTAAAAGTAGCCCCACTAAGGCAACAACACATCCAAATATTTTTCGGGGCAAATCTTCTCTTTCGTTTAAAAATATAGCCGCTGCTATAAAAATGATTACCACTTTAAATGTTGTTATAGAAGAAACTACGCTTAGATTTCCAACCAAGTAAAGCAAAATAATATAAGACAAGGCTTGCAAAAATCTTAAAACACCCGTAATAGCAATATCTTGCTTGGAGTACATGTGTCTACTGTTAGTAATCAAAGTTGCAACCCCTAAGAAGAAACACTGTGACCACCAAGAAAGCATAACGCCTCCAGTGAACCCAGTTGTCTTTTGTAGTGCTCTTTCAGCTACAAGTAAGATACCCAAAAATACACCACTCAATAACATTAATAAAAAATATTTATCAAATTTAAACCTTCCGATACGATGTTTTTTAGACACTATAACCAAAGCAAAAAGCAAAAGAACAGTTCCTAAAATTTGAATTATAGTTAATCCTTCATTTAAGAAAAAGGATGCCAAAACTATGGTTACTGGAGTATATATATTAACTACAATGTTCGTAACAGAAGCATCTATGTGTTTTTGAGCAACGTAATTACTTACAAAATAACAAGCCCCAAAAAATCCACAGGTTAAAGAAAGTAACGTTAGTTTTAATGTTCCACCTGAAAAATAAAGCTCACTAAAAAAAGGTAAAAACAAGCTTCCAGCCACTAGAAAAAGCATAACCTGAAAAGAAAACAATACTTGTCCTGAAGGCTCGGCGTCTTTTGTTACTGCTAGCCACCTTCTCTGTAGAGGTGAAGCACTGGCGAAAATAAAATATACTATATAACTTAAAAGTATCATGAATTTATTTCAAATTTTTCGCAACTGTTAAAACATTTTTAAGTAGCATAGCGACAGTCATTGGACCCACACCTCCAGGCACAGGTGAAACAAAGCTAGCAACATCTTTCACACTTTCTAAATCCACATCTCCTACTATGCCTCCATCTGATTCAGAAGTTCCAGCATCAATAATAACTACGCCTTCTTTTATCATTGTTCCAGTTATATATTTTCCTTTACCAATACCAGAAATTATAATATCTGCTTTCTTTATCAACTCTTCTTTATTTTCTGTTTTACTATTAATAACTACAGGAGAAAGTCCTCTAAATTGCAGTAGCGCCGAAACGGGTTTACCAACCAAATCTCCTTGACCTAAAACAACAATATTTTTTTTATTTAAGTCTAGGTTAAGTGAGTCTAAAATTGCCATACATGCTAGAGCTGTAGGAAAACCTATTTCTATAGAACCATTGTAAAACTTCTCACTTGCAACACTCCCTAAACAATCAACATCAAGGCCTGAATCAATAGCGTCTAGTGCAGCGCGCTTATCTATGCTAGAAGGCAAAGGCAGCTGAATAATAATTCCACACATGTTTGGAATCTTATTTAAAATTTGTATTTCTTTAATTAAATCTGCAGTAGTTATACTGACGGGGAAAGAAGCGTTATGGAATTTGATACCGATAGACTCTGCTGTTTTTGCCTTCATTCGGACATATTGAGCTGAAGAAGGGTCATCGCCTACTAAAATATCACAAAACACTGGTTGAAAATTTAAAAGACCCACTTCTTGTTTGGTGTGGGCTAAAGATTCTTTACTTAGTTGTCTGCCATCAATAATTTGCATAAAATTAAAAATTTATCTATAAACCTAAAAATTCATTTTTCATATCATCAC
>JAIOPY010000070.1 GCA_021413625.1 Candidatus Nomurabacteria bacterium
GAAGATAAAAATTCATCTGCTCGCATAACGTGCGAAGCTTTCATCTCCAAGTCATCCACAATATGAGCAAAGTTATAGGTTGGATAGCCATCACTTTTTATTAAAATAAAATCATCCAATGCTTCTGGCCCCGCAGATAAATCACCACGCACGGCATCATGCCAAGAATAACTTTTAATTTCTGGTATTTTAAATCTTAGAGCCTTAGTGCCGTCCCATACGCCAAAAACCTCTGGTCTATGGTCTCGGTATAAAAATGCTTTTTTATTTTCTTCAGCTTCTTTTCTAAACTCATCTAATTGTTCTTTAGAATACGGGTCAGGATAAGCAAAACCTTTCTCAATTAAAATTTGCGCGTATTTTTTATATGTTTCTAACCTAGAAGATTGTAAATATGGCGCATTTGGTCCTCCTATGTCTGGACCTTCATCCCAATTAATGCCCAGCCATTTTAAAGACTCAATGATGTGCTCCATGGAGCCTTCCACCTCTCTTTTTTTGTCTGTATCTTCAATTCTAAGGATAAAAGTTCCTTTATTCTTTTTTGCCCATAAATAAGCATACAGAGCCGTCCTTATTCCACCCACGTGCATAAAGCCTGTCGGGCTAGGAGCAAATCTGGTAACAACATTTTGAGACATAATGTCATTTTAACACTATTTTTAGTAATAAGAAAACTATAGAGTTTTAGAGACTTGGGAGCGCGACGGCGCGAGCACGAGGAATTTTTTAGTAAAAAAATATCCGTACTCTAAAACTTTATAGTTTTCTTAAGTTAAACTTTAACGTTCGTGGCTCAAAGCTATATCCACTAAAGCGCGAGCTATTTTAGCAGAAGCGTCAGGTTTATGAAAAGTTTTAGCAGCTTTAGCCATTCTTTCATAACCTTCTTTGTCTTCTATCATACTTTCAACTTCGGAGCTTAAAATATTTGCGGTCATGTTGCCTTCCTCAATCACACTGCATGCCCCAGCATGAGCATAGGTAAAAGCATTTTTCTTTGCATGGTCAGCATTTGATTTTTGAAAAGGAATAAGTATAGATGGCACTCCCCAAGACGCTATTTCAAAAAGAGTTGAACCAGCTCGGGAAATAACTAAAGTTGCAATACCCGCAGCCATTTTCATTGCTAGTGGATTCAAAAATGCTATGGGTAAATACCTAGATTTATTTTCACTGTCGCGCAAAACCACGTCCGCTTGCTCCTTAACCATTTTAAAATTTCTAATGCCAGTTTGGTGAATCACTTGATAGTTTTTTACCAACCTTGGCAGTGCATCTAAAATTGTATTGTTTATAAGCTCCGCGCCTTGAGAACCGCCTAAAATAAAAATAGTCGGCACACCAGATTCAAATTTAAAATATTTTAAAGCTTCTTCGCGTGAAGAAGGAATTTCTATCTCACTTCTAATAGGGTGCCCCGTCCAAGCCACAGTGTCTTTAGGAAAAAATACAGCCGCATTTTTAAAAGATACTGCAACTTTTTTAGCAAAACTTCCTGCCCATTTATTTACTCTGCCTGGCGCAGAGTCCGACTCGTGTATCATTACCGGAATACCTAAAATTCTCGCTGCTACCAAGGTCGGAAAAGAGCCGTAACCTCCTTTGCCAAAAACTACATCTGGATAAATAGAAAACAAAGTAAAAATAGCCCCGATGGTGCCAAAAATCATTTTGAAAAAATCTACTAAATTTAAAACTGAAAAGTAAGTACGCATCTTTCCAGCAGAAACTTCTTCAAAGATAATATCGTTTTGAAAAAGAGCCTCCTTGTCATAAGGCTCGTCAGAAATATAATACATTTTCACTCCCAAGATATTTTCTGTATCTATTAATTTATTTATTTTTTGAGCAACAGCGATAATTGGATAAAAGTGTCCGCCTGTTCCTCCGCCTGTAAAGACTATTTTCATAATTTAAGTATTCTTAATTTGCGCTCTTGATATCTGTAGCACAATGCCTATGGCCATTAAATACACCATAAATGAAGTCCCTCCATGACTCATAAAAGGTAGTGGCACTCCAGTTAAAGGAAATACCCCTGTAATGGAAGCAATATTCATAAAAGACTGTGCTGTAATCATTATAACAATTCCAGACACTAATAGTCTACTGAATAGGTCAGGGCTGTGGTTGGCTATATGAAAGCCACGGAAAAGGAAAAGTAAAAATAGGAGAACGATACCAACCGAACCTACAAAACCCAACTCTTCCGCTAAAACAGCAAAAATAGAATCTCCTTGAGGTTCGGGCAAGTAATTAAACTTTTGGATACTCTGCCCATATCCCCTACCTAAAACTCCTCCTGAGCCTATGGCTATCATGGATTGTTGTATTTGATATGAAGAGCCACGCGGGTCCTCCGAAGGATTGATAAATGTTTTTACTCTTTGTTGTAAATACGGGGTGGTAAATACTAAAACGGTAAGCAGAATTAAAGCGCTGGTAACTATGCCAATAATATACTTCATCGGCACTCCAGAAATAAAAAGCATACTAATACCTGTGACTGTAATTAAAATAAAGCTTTTGGTGTCGGGTTGATTAAATAAAATTAAAGCAATAACACCGAGCATCACTACTAGAGGTAAAATACCAAATTTAAAATCTTGAACTTTATGCTTTACCCAAGAAAGCCATGCCGCAAAATAAATAATAAAACCAAATTTCAAAAATTCTACAGGCTGAAAAGAAACTGGTCCGAGTTTTATCCATCTTTCAGCTCCTTGGTGGCTCCAGCCAATCGTGGGTAAAAAAACAGCCGCAGTTAAAAGTATGGAACCGAGAAAAATATAAAAAGAGTAATTCCGCCAAAACTTGTAATCTATTTTCAGACACAAAAACATCCCCACTAAACCAGCACCCAACCCCAACACAAGCTGGCTAAATAAAACTCCATAAAAAGTTTTTTCGTTTTTAGCTAAAATACCCAAAGAAGCAGAAATAAATATGGCTACCCCCACAATAATGAGCAGTGCCACAATTATTAAGAAAAATTTATCAAATTTTTTTGCTCGCATTTTATCTACTTATTATCGCTAAAACAATTCCGATAATTGAAAATATAACTGACAAAACCCAGAAACGCATAGTGACTTTATATGAAGGCCAACCGATAGCTTCAAAATGGTGATGGATTGGCGCCAATTTAAAAATTCTTTTACCTCTAAATTTTTTAGAGAGTGTTTGTAAAATAACTGATGCAGATGAAATCAAAAGCGGAAAAGCAACGATGGGCAAAATAAAAACAGAATCCGTAAGAAAAGCTAAAGTGGCTAAAGTAATCGTGAGCCCAATAATACCTGTTTCGCCCATATAAAACCTGGCAGGTGGAATATTAAACCATAAAAAAGCCAAGGTGGCGCCCGTAATCACACTTGAGAAAGCGGCTATGTCTATTTGATTGTTGGCAAAAGCTATAGCGGAATAGGAAGCAAATATCGCTGCTAAAACTCCTCCAGCTAAACCGTCTATACCGTCTATGACTCCACCAGAAAATACAGCGAGCGCCACCATCATAAAAAATGGAATAATTAAAACTCCTAAATAAAACTGTCCCACAAATGGAATGTGTACGGAAACAATGCCAAGTTTGTAGAAAAACCACATACCGATAAGCAGGGCAATAAATGCAACTAAAAACGCCTTCCATTTACGCCAAGATGCATCATCATGAGCAAATTTGCCCTTGCCGTATATTTGAATCAAATCATCCCACAAACCAATCAGGGAACCGAGAAGTAAAGTAAAAAATGGTATGAGTGTCTGTCCGCGACTTAAGAAATTCATTTTCATAAAATCTTCCGAAGGAAAAAAAATAGAAGCGCAATAAAAAAGTAACGTGATTATTAAAACCGAAACCCAAATAATTATTCCGCCAACTCTAGGGGTGTTTAATTCTTCTTTCTCATTATGAATTTTTTGGAAATCAGCAATTAAATTCTCATTTCTGGAATACTTCTTCCACATCTTAAATTTATAGAAAAAATGAGTAGCGATAGGAGTCAAAAGAAGCCCGAAAAAGAACGCCAGAGTCGTTGGAATAAAGATTTTAACCAAGTTTATAAGCATTTAATGATTATAACAATAAAAGAGCGCACTAAACAAGCTTACATATTTGAGCGCTCCATACTAGTAAATTTCAGCTTTATAGCATTTTTCACAATACACAATCTCAGGTCTTTCAGGAGCATAGCTTGTCTTAAATTCTGTTTCGCACTCCCCTTTTCCATGAGAATGACTGTCTGTGTCACACATACACTTTCGTTGCCAAAGTTTAAAAGGATTACGCCTTGCAACCCTAGCAGCATTTCTACAGAAAAAACATCGTCGCGGAATAGGAATTTGCATTTTTCTATAGAAAATTAGTTCATTTTTAATGATTTTGTAATTCCT
Source organism: Candidatus Nomurabacteria bacterium (assembly GCA_021413625.1). Classification (GTDB taxonomy): domain Bacteria; phylum Patescibacteriota; class Minisyncoccia; order Phycocordibacterales; family UBA9973; genus UBA9973. The sequence goes on from JAIOPY010000070.1 coordinate 4,396, forward strand.
CTTACAATCAACACAAAGTAAAACATCTTCTAAGATTGAGTCGTCAACATCGTTAATTGATTCTGGAATACTTTCTGGTTTTAATGTTTCTTTGCCTGTGGTGCGTTGGATGTTGTCCTGCCAAAGATAATTCTTCTCCAGGGCTTCTTCCCTTGATAAAGGAAATTCCTCATGAGCGCAGCTTTCGTTATATCCAAAATATGAAAGATTTATTGGAAAATATTCTCCATACTTATACTCAATACCTTTTGTGTCCTTATAGGGCATTTGATTCATATGTTCAATAATTTTAGGCAAGAGCTTTTCATATTCTTCTTTAGAATATTGTTTATTTAAAATTACATAATTACTGTTACGTAATGCAATAGAACCAAAAGAATGTTTGCAATTATGACAGTGTTGAGTGTATTTAATATCTTGGCTTTTTACTGAAAGTAAACCAAAAAAGTTAAGCTGAGAATGGTCTCCCACTACGCACTCATAACTTTCAGATATGCCTCCTGATAAAGTTATATCGTAAGAATCTTTATCTGGACCAGAACTATCTCCTGCAAAATCACAATATCTTAAATTTTCCGAATTTTTAACAATAAAAGAATCCCGCACATTTTTAGAGTCAGAAATTATGTCACCCAAAGTATTTAAACACCTAAAAACTAGCGAAGACCTGCGGGGATGTCCTAAAATAAATTCATTAAATTCCTTCTCTGCTTTTTCAACTCCCGCGTAAGTGTCTAATCTATAATCTCCTAGAATTTTTTCGTATTCTTCTTTAGAGTACTGTTTATTTTTAAAATGATATTTTTTATTCCTCAAACCAGTGGACATAAAACAATCTTTGCAATCTATGCAATCATATAAAAATTGAGAATCCATGCATGCTTTAGAAACACTGGAATACTTTAAGTTATAACAACCGCTGGTCATATAACATTCATACAATTGCTCGCTCCTAGAGCGGATGATTGAGCAATCCATAATATCTTTTCCAGACAAGACGAAAAAACTATACATAACATTTTCAACATGCCATCCTGAAAAACACATATAGCAATTTTTAGAAAACCACCAATCATGAGTGTATTCACAATTCACACTGGCAATGCCATCATCGTTAACGATGGCCATGTGTGGAACTTTATGCATGAGTTCTTTGAATTGCTCAAAAAATGGTCTAGAAAAATCATACTCCACCCCGTAACTTTTTGGGTCCCAGTTATCACTCCACCAACATTTATTACAATATATTGTTAACCCTGAATCTGGAGAATAAACAGAAACTACCGCTTTGGAACATAAATCGCACTTTCTAGAATAGAGCGACATATTATTCCGCCAAGCCCAACGTCTCTGCCTTCTGCAGTCAGGGCAAAAAGTTGGTGGAGGAACTTTTATTTTTTCATAAAAGTTAAAATCTTCAGATTCTATTACGAAATTTTTTCTACAGTTCTGGCAAGGTTTTGTTTCTGCCTGCATATCTATAAATCATATAACACCTTTACAATCTTTTCCATGTCAGAAAAACGCCCTTCAAAAGTAGAACCGAGGACAGTAACAGAGAGAGTCTCCCCTACTTTATTTTTGAAAATAACATTCAAGTTCCCTCCTGCAAGTTCTGTAAAACCAGTTTTAGAAAATAAAAGGTTCGGGATTTTTCCAATCACTGGATTAGTATTTTTGAAAACATGCGTAAAGCCAGATTCAGATTTTAAACTAACCTCTGACAACACAGTTACCGCAGATATTTCTGGATGGCGTTTCCAAAGATACATAGCCATTATGTTAGTTTCGGAAGCAGTGCTAAAAGCGCTAGCGTTAAGACCAGTAGATAAATTCACATCCAAGCCCGTATAGTTCATAAAGAAAGAGTGTCCTGCGCCCATTCTGCGAGCTTTTAGATTCATTTTACCTAAAAAGTCATTATAAGGATTCTCTAGTAGCGCATAAGCGCCATCATTAGCAGAACTTATTAAAGTAAATTTAACCATATCGGAAACTTTCCATTTTTCGCCTACCAATAGTCCATAATCTCCCGCTTGGCTAATAGCTTTTGGAGACAAAGATAAAACATCTTCATAATCATAAAAATTTAACGCAGTGATTGCGGTCATTATTTTTGCAAGTGAAGCTATAGGCATAGATTTTTGGTCATCTTTGCCATAAATATTTTTACTTTTATCTATATTAAAAACAGAAATGGCTTTAGCTAGAACAGGTGTATTGTTAAGCGCAGTTTGTATTCTCTCTTCTCGTTCTTCTTCTAAAATAATGCGTTGGTTTCTTTGGTAATTTCCAATAGAAAATAAAATAGCCTCTATGGTAATGACAATAACAACGAAAGCAAGCAAACGATTTTGTTTAGATATTTGTTCCATTTTTTGTTTCTTCATCTAGCGCCATAGCTTTTAAATTTTCTGCGGCGTTTTGAATATTATTATTAACTTCATTATAATTTGGTAATTCTTCCACTGATTTTACTCCCATAAATGAAAGGGTTTCAAAACTAGGCTTATATACATAACGCCTATTATCATTTTGGTCTGTTGTTTTTTCCACCAAGCCTCGCACGGACAGCGCCCTTAAGGTAAAGCTAGAGTTTACTCCTCGTATATAATCAATCTCAGCGCGACTCGCGCCATTTTTATAAAGGATGATAGATAGAGTTTCTAAAGAAGCTTTAGAAAGGTCTTTATTTAATTCTTCTTTTTGTAAATTCTCAATTAGGTCAGAAAGTTCAGCATGAGTACCTAGGCAAACTTCATTATCTTTTTCTTGCAACACTATTCCTCTCTCCATTAAACTATTTTTTAAATTTTCTATAGCTTCATTTACCTCAACTTGCCCAGCCTTTAAAACATCCGCAAGTTTTTTACGTGAAACTGGCTCGCCTTTCCAAAACAATATAGCTTCAATTTTTTGCTCTAGTCCAATCATAAGTTAATTTCCAATGTTTGTTTTTCAATTATAATATCTTCCCCATGACTCTCTTGCGCGGCATCAATAACGCCTTTCCTGACAAGCTCTAGCATAGCAAGAAAAGAAACAATCACAAACACCTTTTCTTCCCGATTACCAGACTTGCCACTAAAAGCCTTAAAGCTCATTTTTATAGAATTTTGTATTCTCTCGGTCAGCTTATCTATCATTTCCTCTATGTTTATGACTTTTTTAACTTCAACTTCTGGCAGAAAAACTTTCTTCGGCATTCTACCGATTACACCTTCCGCAAAAGCCATCATGGACTCTCTGGTGATTTGCTCATCAGGTAAAAATATGAGTACATCACTTTTTCTCTCCAGTGGAGCAAAAATTATATTTTTACCAAAACCATCTTTTATATGAAGCGCTAGCTTATTGTATTGTTCGTATAGGCGAAGTCGGTCTTCTAAACTTTTTATATCACTCTCTTCTTCATTTGTAAGATTCAAGTTAGGTAAAAGCGATTTTGATTTTATTAAAATTAAAGTTGCCGCTACCACAATAAAACTAGACATTTCCGCAACCTGTTTGTCGCTTGAAAGATTTTGTTCTGTTTGTAATTTGTTTAGATAATTTAAATAATCTTCGGTAACCTCCGCTAAAGACAAGTCATTGATAAAAAGTTTTCTGGCTTCTACTAAACCCAAAAGCACACCAAAGGGGCCTTCAAAACTAGAGGTTTTTACTTTATAAGAATTCTGTAAGGTTTCCGTTTCCACCTTTGTATATTAGCATTTTTTACAAAAAAAGATATACTGGCTTTATGAAAAATAAGCCTAAAAAGAGTGTGCGTTTGTCTGCAGACGTCATTCCAACAGAATATGACATCAAGCTTCATCCCGATTTAGAAAACTTCACTTTTGAAGGCATAGAAACGATTACTCTATCTATTTTAAAACCAACCAAGAGTATTACTCTGCATTCTAAAGAAATTGAAATAAAAACAGCTGACATAGAAAAGAACTTTGCAAAAATTTCTTACAATACAAAAGCTGAAACAGCCACTTTTATTTTCTCTAAAGTCATTCCCGTTGGTAAAATAAAGCTAACTATTGTTTTTTCAGGAATCTTGAACGACAAGATGCGAGGTTTCTATCGCAGTAAATACGCCATTGCTGGCAAAGAGTATCATATGGCTACCACTCAATTTGAAGCCACTGATGCGCGTAAAGCTTTTCCTTGTTTTGATGAACCAGCGCAAAAAGCAGTTTTCAATGTGTCACTAGTCATACCAAAGGGCAAAACTGCAATATCTAACACTCTACCAGTATCTGTAAGCGCTCACGAAGCTGGATATGAGGTAGTAAAATTTTCTCCTACACCCAAAATGTCCACCTATCTGCTTGCTTTTATTATTGGTGACTTTGAATATATAGAAAAAAAATCTGACCGTGGAGTTATCGTGCGAGTTTACACTACTCCTGGTAAAAAACACCAAGCAAAATTTGCGCTGGATGTTACCGTGAAAACTTTAGAATTTTATGAAAAATATTTTGATATTCCGTATCCATTAAATACTTTAGACATGATTGCGATTCCGGACTTCTCTTCTCTCGCAATGGAAAACTGGGGCGCGATTACCTTCCGAGAAATTGTCTTGTTGGTTGATGAAAAAAATACTTCCACAAGTTCTAAAGAATTAATTGTAGAAGTTATCGCGCATGAACTCGCCCATCAATGGTTCGGCAATTTAGTAACTATGGAATGGTGGACTCACTTGTGGCTAAACGAAGGCTTTGCATCTTATATTCCTTACCTCGTAATTGAAGACTTATTCCCAGAATGGAATATCTGGGAGCGCTTTACTAATGACACTCAAGGTATAGCCCTACGATTAGACGCCTTAAACACCACTCACCCTATTGAAGTGGAAGTGCATCACCCAGATGAAATCGGAGAAATCTTTGACGCTGTTTCATATTCTAAAGGCGCATCTGTAATACGCATGCTAGCGGACTACATAGGTGAAAAGAATTTTAGAGATGGTCTGCGGTATTATCTTAAAAAGCATAGTTATAAAAATACGGAAACAGTTCACCTATGGGAAGCATTCTCTAAAATTTCTAAAAAACCAATAGAAAAAATGATGAAAAATTGGACGGGGCGTGGTGGCTACCCAGTGGTAAAGGCAGAAATGGAAAAAGGGAAATTAAAATTATCTCAAGAAAGATTTTTCTCCAGCCCAGCATCTAAAAAGAAATCAAAAGATAAAACAACTTGGGAGATTCCTGTATTGATAAAAAATCAAAGCGGAATGCAGAAACACTTTTTGAGCCGTCTTTCGCAGGCTGTCGAGCCGAGAATGAGCGATTTTTCAGCAGAAAAATACGCGACGGCGAAAAAAGTAGTTTCAAATGAAGCTAATTTAGATAAAAGCATGCCAAAAAAGAGTTTGAGTTGGATGAAAATAAATGCTGGGGAAAGCGGATTTTTCCGCACA
>JAIOPY010000071.1 GCA_021413625.1 Candidatus Nomurabacteria bacterium
TTTCCTGCGCCTGCGCCTGCAACAATAAGAAGCGGACCATCCATGTGGAGTGCCGCTTCTTTTTGTTTCTCATTTAAACCTTCAAGATGTTGTGTTTTGTTAGTCACACTTGAAATATAACACAGATTTTAGGTAGATTAATTTATTTAGTTAAATCTTTTCTCAAATCTCTAACTTTTATTTCATCTTCAATGATTTTTTTAGCTTTATCTAGTTGATTCATAGCATCTAAGCCTTGTTCTTGCATATCTGCCACTTCTTTCATGCCTGCAGTGCTTTTTGTCAGGGCTTCTTCAAAGAATGCAAAAGTAATTTTATCTTGAACGGCTTCTGGAAATTTTTGTAAATTATCAATTAAAAATTTTCGGGCGCCTTGTTCGTCGTTTTTATCTGCGTAAGCCAAGAGTTGATTATATAAATCTAAAAATGTATCACTCATATTATTCTAGTGTGTTTTTCTTACTATTAATCTCTTCTTCAAAAAAGCTTGAGAAAATAGATTCCCAAAAACCTTTAGCTTCTCCACTTTTTTCTCTATAAGCTTGTTTTTGTTCTTCAATAAACATGTCTTTCAGGCCGTCTTTTTCATAATGGTGTGCTGCGCCATAGGCTTCTCTTTTTTTGAATTCTTCCCAAGCTGCATCAAAACTAGCTTGATTGAAAACGGCTGCTTTCTCTCTTCTGGCATCTCCGAAACTAGTTTTTTTCTCCCCTTCTTTTTTAACTCCTGTGATTTCAGCATGTAAAGCTTCTCTCATTCCTTTATCTGCAGTCATGGTGCCAAAAAGAACAGAGCCGATTTCGCTTTGATGTGAGTTTAGTTCTTCTAACGCTTTTTCCATTGAAATGCCATTATTTTCCAATTCTTCTAACTTACCTCTAGTGAATTTTCCACGTGAAAGGAAATTAACAACTTTTTTAAATTTACCCTGACTTTTGCTAGCTAATTCCTGTAATGCTTTCTTTTTAGCTTTTGGGTCTTGGATGTTTAGTGCATCAATATATTCTTGCTCGGTGAAGTTGCCATCTTCAAGCATTTTTTCAACTTTCTCGTTTAGTTTTTTATACTCTCCATTCTTATAACTTTCATAGGTTTCTACTCTGTCTGCTATGATGTCAAACCTATACTCATCTGCGAAAGCTAATTCCACTAGTTGACCTTGGATTACCTTTTTTGCCTTTTCCGGACCCACTAGGTTTACTATTTGTTCAAATTCAGGATGATTGTGAGCAAATTCAACCACGTTTTCTGTGGTTAGTAAGCCTTTCACTTTTTCTGCCTTATCCATGATTTCTACGAAATGGAGTCTGTCTTGTTCAAGATTAGCAATATCATTTTCTTCAAGTTCTCCTTTAGTAAGTCGTAGAGACAGGTCTTCACGTCCATATCTTTCAAGCAATTTGCCAAAAAGATGACTTTTTTCTTTATCTTGTAATATTTCTGCTAAAGTAAAACCCTTTTTAACTGGTGCTGCGTTCGGTCTTTCTACTTCTTTGCTTTTTCTAAATGTATCTAATATTCCCATATGGTTTGTATTGTATATCTTTTAGCTTTTAATTAGAAGTTTTACTTCTTTATAAACACATTATTCATTTTTTTATGAATCTTGTCAAATTTTAACGTATTGGGAAGTTTTCCACAGTGGGGATTACTTTGGTTGACTTGCACCCCCTACTAGGCTACCCTTTATGTATATCCCTGTACAGAAGTCGGACATAGACGGTTGAAATCAGATAAGACAGTAACCATCGTGAGAACCTTTGTTTGCAGCACAATTTAGGTCGTCCTGTAATTCTAGCCTTATTTTATAAGGCATGGAAAGGAAATCTTGCGATAATTTGTTTGTTTTATAAAAAAACTATTTAAAATATTAAGCCTATTTTTGGTATTTCCCTTATTGTCAGGGGTCTTTTTGGCGCCTAGAGTAACCCACGGAGCAAGTACAGATACTGCTCTAGAACCTAGAACCTCTAACTATTTAGATGAGCAAACTAAAACCCAAATCACTGAAACGGTGGTTGCTAATGTTGTTTCTGAGAACGCTTTAGTGGCTGTAACTGGTCCACTCGGGGTTTCTGATGGTACTGATGTAGGTGGTGGCTATTCTTCAGACCAGGTAAGTGTGTATGTGGTAAGACCTGGGGATTCCATCTCTCAGATAGCAAATATGTTTGATATTACCCCTGATACTATTCTGTCCGCTAACGATATGAATAAGGGTGACACCATAAAAGCTGGAGACATTCTTCTTATATTGCCTTTTTCAGGAGTAGAACATACCGTAGCTAAGGGTGAAACCTTACAAGGCATAGCTAAAGCTTACAATATTGAAGTAAGTAAGATTATTGCTAACAACATTGACCTTACAGTAGATTCCAAGCTTGCTATTGGTGAAAAGTTGATGATTCCCGGTGCTGATATGTTGGGTAGTAAGAATGTTGCTTCAAGCAGACCAAGCACTGGCTCTAGTTTGCAAAACATTCCAGGATATTTTATCAATCCATTACCAACTGGACCTAGAATCAGAAAAACTCAAGGCGTACATGATAAATATGCTATAGATATCGGTGCTCCTACTGGTACTCCTATCTATGCTTCTGCTTCTGGGACAGTTATCTTTGCAAAAGTTGGTTGGAATGGAGGATATGGTAATGCGGTATTTATAAAACATCCAAATGGCACCGAGACTCGTTATGCTCATATGTCTGCACTCAACACATCTCCTGGTAAGCAAGTGGTGAAGGGAGAAATTATAGGTTATGTTGGTTCCACTGGACGTTCTACCGGACCCCATCTACACTTTGAAGTTCGTGGCGCTAAGAACCCTGGAGTTGATGGAAGTTGGGCTAGTAGATAATCTACTCTAGAAGAGTTAGTGCCATCATTGCAAGGATGCCTATGATTACCACTAAAAGTTGGTATATTGAATGTTTTACTTCTTTAGTTTTATGAAGTTCTGGAATTAAATCTGCTACGGCAATATATATAAATCCACCTGCTGCAATCGGTAAAATTAAAGAAGGAAAATATTCTTCTCCCCCAAATATAAATACCACTAAAACTCCTACTACAGCTAATATTGCTGACAAAAAGTTTAACCATAAAGCTCGCATTTTACTATAGCCAGCATGCAATAATACCGCGAAATCCCCTATCTCCTGAGGTATTTCATGTAGAATTACAGCTATAGTTGTGGCAAGGCCTACCGGCACACTTACTAGAAAACTTGCGCCAATAATCATGCCATCAATGAAGTTATGCACTCCATCAGAAAACAAAATTAATTTTCCTACTGGGTGAACATGAGGTTCTTCTTTGTCTTCACCATGATGGTGCCAGTGTAAAAATTTTTCTAAAGAAAAAAATATTAAAATTCCTGCAATAATTAATGTACTTGCAAGGACTGTGTTTTGAGATGTTTCTAGGGTTTCTGGTATTAAGTGAATAAAAGCATCTCCTAGAAGTGCGCCAACGGCTAGGCTAATGAATATAAAAATATATTTTTTCATTAAATCTTCTTTTAAAGAAAGAAAAAAGATTCCGACAAGAGAAACTAAACTTACTACCATTACTCCCCCAAAAGCATAAATGTATGTTGTTATCATTAGGTTAAATATATTCTAAATGAGAGTGATTTGCAAAAGATAAAGGGGTTGGTGGGTTGCGTCGCTGTGCGTCGCTTCCCACCTTCCCGCTGTTGTTTCACCAGCGTGTGACCCACATTCCGAATGCGTAGCCGACGACGACTGCTGTCGGGAACGGATAGTTCTCATTCATGTACTGGTCGGCCTGTTGAATCTTCTGGTGCGTTGAATCCAGGAGATTCAGCGAACCAATGATGACAGCAATGCCGACTATGCACACTGCGTACAGAATGGGGATTAAACCACTCTCCTTCGATTCTTCTTGCGTCATGAGCACCTCAATAAGATGATATAGCTATTAGAAATTTAGTCAAATAAAAGTAGAATATTTAAATTTTTTATGTTAAGATAACGCACAGTTAATGTTGAAAGTAACGGGCCGTAGTATACCGGTAGTACAAGTGCTTTGGGAGCATTTAGACTGGGTTCAATTCCCAGCGGCCCGACAAGTTAGAGCAAAAGTGGGCATGCCCGCCGAAGCTTTAGCGGAGGCGGGATTAGTTTAATGGTAAAACGTCAGTTTTCCAAACTGAGGTTAGGAGTTCGATTCTCCTATCCCGCACAGAGTTTCCCTATAAAATAATATCTTTTACCACTTTTATTCTGGCTTTTTTGTTGTTTATATCTAAAAATACTACTAGTAAATCAACCTGCCATTCCCTGTCGTCAGAAATTTTTTTAGCTAAAAGATAGGTTTGGATTGTCCGTGAGAGTCTTTTTAGTTTCCAAGGATGCATATTGTCTTCTGGTTTGTATTGGTCTAATGTTCCTGCCTGTCCGGTAGGCAGGTCACGATTAACATTCTCTAAGTTATCTCTAGAAACTGATTTTACCTCAATAAAGTATATTTTATTGGCTTTTTCAGCCACTATGTCTAATTCACCCCATTTTTTAGTGTAATTACGGTCTTTTATTGAAAAACCATGTTTCACGAGAAACTTTACGGCTATATTTTCGCCAATTTCTCCAAGTTTTTGTTTGTCAGAAGTAAAAACTTTAGGCATTTTATAAGGGTTTCACGAATAACACATATAAATATGTTCCACGTGAAACATTTTAGTATAATTTCTTGTCTTTTATCAAAATATCCTTATTTTTCAACATATTTTCTCAAAAAATAGCTCTAAAAGACAGTTTTTTGTAATGTCCGTTATACACATACCAACATAGTTATCCACATTTTATATAAAAACCCTTTATTATTTAGTTAATAAGAAAAGGACATAAAAGACAGAAAAATTTGTGCACCCGGAGGGATTCGAACCCCCAACGACAGTTCCGAAGACTGTTGTGATATCCATTTCACTACGGGTGCAATTGTTATTAATTATACATTATTTAAACAATTATCAAAATACCTTTATTTTACAAGCTTAAAACATGAAATTGCAATATCTTAAATAAAATACTATAATTTA